>JAYRLX010000393.1:0-3768 GCA_041905125.1 Caulobacter sp.
GGTCACCCCCACCCCTGCCCCTCCCCGCGGGGGGGAGGGGTGGCTCGGAGCATGAGAGGTAAGCGGCGGCCAGTTCGGCCGAGACGGTGGCGAAGGCCCAGTCGAGCCAGGGCGTCAGGGCCTCGAGGTCGGAGGCCTCGACCGTGGCGCCGCACCAGATGCGCAGGCCAGCCGGGGCGTCGCGATAGCCGCCGATGTCGAGGGCCGCGCCCTCCTTCTCGAGCAGGCTGGCCAGCTTCTTGGCGAAGTCGGCCTGGGCGTCTTCCGGCAGGGCCGTGATCTTGGGGTCCACGACCTTCAGGCACACCGAGGTGTTGGAGCGGATCTCCGGCGTCGCCGCCAGGAAGTCGACCCACGGGGTCTTGGCGACCCAGTCGGCCAGCACCTTCAGGTTCTGGTCGGCGCGGGCCTGCATGGCTTCCAGACCACCGATCGAGGCGGCCCACTTCAGGGCGTCCAGGGCGTCCTCGACGCAGAGCATCGACGGCGTGTTGATCGTCGCGCCTTCGAAGATGTCGGCGGCGATCTTGCCGTTCTTGGTCATGCGGAACAGCTTCGGCATCGGCCAGGCCGGCGTGTAGCTTTCCAGGCGGGCCACGGCGCGCGGCGACAGGATCAGAATCCCGTGCGCGCCCTCGCCGCCCAGGGCCTTCTGCCAGGAGAAGGTGACGACATCGAGCTTCGCCCAGTCGAGCTCCTGGGCGAAGGCGGCGCTGGTGGCGTCGCAGATGGTGATGCCTTCACGGTCGGCCGAGATGAAGTCGGCGTTCGGGACGCGCACGCCCGAGGTCGTGCCGTTCCAGGTGAAGACCAGGTCCTTGGCCGGATCGACCTTGGAGGTGTCGGGCAGCTGGCCGTACGGGGCGCTCAGCACCTCGACGTCGGGCAGCTTCAGTTGCTTGGTGACGTCCGTGACCCAGTCCTTGCCGAAGGACTCGAAGGCCAGCAGTTGGACGGGGCGGGCGCCCAGCATCGACCACATCGCCATTTCCACGGCGCCGGTGTCCGAGCCGGCGACGATGCCGATCAGGAAGTCGGCGGGGACCTCCAGCACTTCGCGCGTCTGGTCGATGGCGGCCTTCAGGCGCGCCTTGCCCAGCTTCGACCGGTGCGAGCGGCCGAGGACGGCGTTCTGGAGATTTTCGGGGGTCCAGCCAGGGCGCTTGGCGCAGGGGCCGGAAGAGAACTCGGGACGAGCCGGGCGGATCGCCGGCTTGGCGAGGGTCGTGGTCATAGCGATGTCTCCCATCCTTACAGATGGACTGCGCCCCGTTGGGAGGGCGTGGCCCGCCGGCGAGAAACCGCGTTCGCGACCAAAAGGCAAGGAGAGATTTGTCGCGGCGAGCGCTTTTTGCGTCGCGCAAGGAAATTATTTTCCAGCGACCTGCCGCCGCCAGGTGATCAAGGTGCCTATGAGTATGCAGGCCAAGACACCGATCGAGTCGAGGTTGTTTATAAGCGCGTAGGTGCGATCCCGCGGCAGTTCACCCACCAGATAGTAGGCGTGCAGACTGAACTGGATCGCCTGAAGCAGCATCGCCACGCCGAGCCACTGGCTCATGTAACGCAAGGCGAGATACAGGAAGCCGCCTCCCATGACGCCCTCGCCCAGCAGCAACAGCAACGCCGTGGCGCTCTTCGGCGCGATCGTATGGACAAGCAAGGCATAGGCCGCCCCGGCCAGGACGATCACGACACCCATGCGCTCGGCGCTGCCGCCCTTCCAGCAGGCCAGAACCAGAACGATGGCTAGCACGACCCAGCCAATCATCGGCGCGAACGAGGTGTACATGCAAAGGGCCTCTAACCGGAATTAGAGGCCCGAGATATTAAACTATTGCAATGTTATCAGGACACTTCGCGTAGACCGCTCATGTCTTGACGATCGGCGCGACCAGCTGGCTTGTCTTCGAAGCCGATCATCTTGGTGCGCACGCCGATGCGCAACTTCACATCATTCAGCTCACCGTGCGCCTCGACGATGGCCGAGCGGGCCTCACCGAGGGCCGAGAGCGCCTCGACCAGCTTGGCCGTCGCCTGATCACCGACCACGGCCGACAGACCGAGATCCCTGCGCGCCTTCACAAGATCGGCCATCAGCTCGGCCGTCTCGACCATCGCCGCATCGACGGCCTTCTCCGATGCGAACAGCTTGGTCGCAACCCGTTGAGCAACAAATACTTTTTCCACGCCCGCCTCCATTAACAAAACGCTAACGAAGAAGGTAAATAGAAAGTTAAGGTTAAGCAACGCGTAAATGCACGCAATCGTTGGCGTAACGCGCGACCGACGCGGATTTGGAAGCGAAGCGTTAGGAACCTTGCGGCAAAGTGCCGCTACGATTGAGTCCCTGGGGGCTTATGAGCGACAGATACACCCCGCGCGCGAGCCGCGAATCGACCCACGCGCCCCTCCAGGCGCGAATCGCCGGCGTGGCCCTGGCCACCACGGTGCTCGCGCTCGTCGCGGCGTGTCTGTGCTTCATGCTGCAGCAATGGAGCGTGGCGCGGCAGGAGTCGCGCGCCAACCACGCGATCCTGGCCCAGATGGCCGCCGCGGGCGCCGCAGGCCCCCTCGCAGACAACAACCTGGCCGGCGTCTACCGCGCTCTCGAGGCCGTGGCCAAGGCGCCGGGCGTCGCGGCCGTTCGCATGGTCGACACCGGCGGTCGGACGATCGCCCAGATCGGCGACCCCGCCCCGGCCGACGTCGACACCCTGACCCGTCCCGTCGAGCTCAGCGGCCGCAAGATCGGCGCCGTCGTCCTGGTGGCGCGACGCCCCGGGATCGGCCAGATCCTGGCCCGCGACCTGGCCCTGACGGGCGCGCTGTTCTTCGGCTCGGCCGGGCTGGCGATCCTGCTGGCCAACGGGCTGGCCCGGCGTATGGCCCGCCCGATGGAGCGGCTTTCCGAGGCCATGCACGAGACCGCCGTCGGCGGGCGCTTCATGCCGGTGGAACAGGCCGCCGACGACGTGTTCCAGAGCCTGATCGACAGCTTCAACCATCTGGTCGCGCGGCTGCGCGCGAACGACGATGATCTGCGCGGCGCGATGGCCGAGCTGGTCAAGGCGCGCGACGACGCCAACACCGCCAACGTCCTGAAATCGCACTTCCTGGCCAATATGAGCCACGAGATCCGCACCCCGCTGAACGGCGTGCTGGCCATGGCCGAGGTCATGGACATGGACGAGCTCAAGCCGGCCCAGCGCGAACGCCTGGCCGTGATCCGCGAATCGGGCGGCCTGCTGCTGGCGGTGCTGAACGACGTGCTGGACCTGTCCAAGATCGAGGCCGGCCGCCTTGAGATCCAGGATCGCCCCTTCGACATCGCCCAGTTGGCCCAGTCGATCCGCGAGAGCTACGCCCACCAGGCCCGCGAGAAGGGCCTGGCCTTCGAGGTCGCCGTCGCCCCCGAGGCGCAGGGTCTGTGGCGCGGCGACGTCGATCGCCTGCGCCAGATTCTCGGCAACCTGATCTCCAACGCCCTGAAGTTCACGCTGGAAGGCGCGGTCGCCGTCCGCTTCGCCTCGGCCGAGGATGGTTCGGGCCTGCGGATCGACGTCGCCGACACTGGCATCGGCATCGCGCCGGAGATCCTGCCGCGCCTGTTCGACAAGTTCGTGCAGGCCGACGGCTCGACCACCCGCCGCTTCGGCGGCTCGGGCCTGGGCCTGGCCATCTGCCGCGAACTGGCCGCGCTGATGGGCGGCTCGATCAAGGTGCAGAGCCGCGAAGGCCGCGGCTCGACCTTCACGGTCCTCGTCG
>JAYRLX010000019.1:0-1098 GCA_041905125.1 Caulobacter sp.
CAGGGTGTGCAGCTTGGCCGGGTCGCAGAACTGACCGCCCTTCTTGTCGAAGGTCAGGGCGTCGTCTTCCCAGGAGTCCCAAAGACCCTGGACAACGTCGAGGTACTCGCCAGCCAGACGATAGCGGACATCGTGGGCGTAGTGCTTGTCACGGCTGTAGTTGGCGGCGCTGCCTTCGAGCCACGAGGTGACCACGTTCCAGCCCGCGCGGCCGCCGCTGATGTGGTCCAGCGAGGCGAACTGGCGGGCGACGTTGAACGGCTCGCTGTAGCTGACCGTCAGGGTGCCCACGAGGCCGATATTGTTCGTTGCGCCGGCCAAGGCCGACAGGATCGTCAGCGGCTCGAAACGGTTCAGATAGTGCGGGCTGGACTTCTCGGTGATGTAGACGCTGTCGGCCACGAACAGGAAGTCGAACTTCCCGGCCTCGGCCACCTGGGCTTGGCGCTTGTAGAACTGGAAGTTCGTGCTGGCGTTGGGCTGTGCGTCCGGGTGGCGCCAGTCGCCCCAGCCAGGGCCGACGCCATGCAGGATGAAGCCGAGTTTCAGTTGACGTTGGTCGGTCATGGAAGATCTCCGGTCTATTCGGCGGGAACAAGGGTGATGTCGCGGACGGCCTCGAGCACGGGCTCGGCCTCGGTGCGGAGCAGCCAGTCAGGGCTGACGTCGACGAAGCGGACGACGCGCTCGTGGTCGATGACGATCACGGCCGGCTGGGGCAGCTCCCAGGTCCCTGTCCCCGTGGTGTCGCCGATGAAGGCGCCCTTGGCGCGCTGGGCCGCCTGGCTGGCCTCGTCGGCCGTGTAGAGGATGCCGAACCGGCGGCCGAGGGCGTTGCCGAGGTCGGAAGCGACCTTGAAGCTCAAGCCATGGCGCGTCTTGATCTCGACGAGCCGCTCGGGAACCTGGGGGCTGACGGCGACGAGCGTCGCGCCCAGATCGCGAAGCCCCGGCGCCAGGCGCTCTTCGTAGTACGGAAGCGCGATGTTGCAGGCGGGGCAGCCGGCGAAGCGGAAGAACACCAGCACCGCCGGGCCGCGTTCCAACAGGCTGTCGAGCGACAGGTCTCCGCCTTCAACGTCCTTCAGCACGAAGGGC
>JAYRLX010000019.1:1108-21878 GCA_041905125.1 Caulobacter sp.
TCGCCGACCTGCACCCAGCGGGTCGGATCGGCGGTCTCCACCAGCGTACGCCGCTGGTCGACATTGATCTTCAGGGCGGCCGGATCCCAGCTGCGTTCGCGTTCGGCGTGGAGATCGGCCAGGCGTTCCTTCAGGCTCTTGCTCATCGGACATCCTCGGGGCGAGCGGTGTTGGCGGCGGCGGTTTCGATCGCCAGCAGGCGGGCGCGCTCGAAGATCGCCCCCATCCGCCAGTGTTGGTTGGTGTGGGTGGCGGCGTGCTCGCCCCAGCCGTGGTCGCGGCGGAAGGCGCCCAGCTGGCCGGAGGCCAAGGCCTGCTCGGCGCTGACGCCCAAGACCCGATCGACCTCGGGCCAGACGAACAGGGCGTCTGCCGGGCAATAGAGCTCGCACAGCAGGCAAGTCTGGCAGTCCGCCTGATGGGCGATCACCGCCTTGCCGCCCTCCCCCAGGCGCAGCACGTCGCTGGGGCAGGCCTCCACGCAATCGCCGCAGCCCGTGCAGCGGTCTTCGACGAC
This sequence comes from Caulobacter sp., assembly GCA_041905125.1. Taxonomy (GTDB): domain Bacteria; phylum Pseudomonadota; class Alphaproteobacteria; order Caulobacterales; family Caulobacteraceae; genus Caulobacter. The sequence goes on from JAYRLX010000019.1 coordinate 1,626, forward strand.
GACCTCGATCATCAGGCGACCTCCGCTTGGGCCGAGGCCGCCTCGAAGCGCGTGAAGACCCGATCGAAACTCTGGACACGCTGGCGACTGGCCAGTCGGGCGTCGGGCGCGGGCGCATCTTCTCGACGATGCATGCCGCGGCTCTCGCGGCGGGCCAGGGCGGCGGCCTTGCTCCAGCGTCCGGCCGCCACCAGCGCGGCGGCCTCGCGAAGGCGGACGGCGGCCCTCCCCTGCGCCTGGCCATGATCGGACAGTTCACGCCAGACACCGTCCAGGCGCTCCAGGGAGGCCGTCAGCGCTTCGCCACGGCGGAAGATGTTCTTGTCGTAGGCGTTGAGCTCTTCGCGCACGGCCTGGACCGCGCCGGCCGTATCGAAGTCCCGGACCTTGCGGCGAGGCGAGAGACCGGCCTGCCCGGTCGCGATGACCAGGGCGTCGGCGCGGGCCCCGATCGCCTTCGCCCGTCTGGCCGCGGCGGCGCCCGCCCACTGTCCGGACGACAGGGCCCAGGACGAATTGACCGCGCCGCCGCCAGAAATAGCGCCCGTGACGAGCTCGCGGCTGGCGGCGTCGCCGGCGACATAGAGCCCGGGAACCGCTGTCTGGCAGTCCTCGTCATCGACGCGAAGCCCGCCAATACCCCGAACCGTGCCCTCGGCGTGTAGCGTGACCTCGAAGCGGTCGCGATAGGCGTCCACGCCCATGCGATCGAACGGCAGGACGAAGTTGGGCTGCACCTGCGGCATGATCGCCCGGATGTCCTCCGGCACGCGGTCCAGGCGGCAGAACAGCGGCCCCTTCAGCAGCGCTCGGGCCAAGTGCGGCGTGACATCCGGTCCATTGGGGATGTCGAGTTCGTTGTCGTCGGCGTCGAACCAGCGCGCGAAGCTGTAGGCCATCGAGCGCGCCATGTTCGTTCCGGCGACCGACGGCGTGTAGTAGTTCGAGAACTCCATGCCCGAGAGGTCGGCGCCGGCCTCCACGCCCATCAACAGGCCATCGCCGGTGTTGGTCGCCGAACCGAGCAGGCGGGACGCGAAGGCGACGCCGCCGGTGGCGATGACCACGGCGCCCGCGCGAATGGTCCAGGGCGTCTCGCCGCGCAGGGCGAGCCCCGTCGCGCCGGCGATCGAGCCGTCGCCATGGCGTAGCAGCTGCAGGGCCGGATGGTGGTCGAGGATCCGCGCCCCCGCCGCCAGCGCATAGGCGCGCATCGCCGCCATATATTCGGGGCCGCGTAGGGCCCTGTACTGGACCTGGCCCGCCTCGTCGGTCGAGAAATCGTAGTAGCCCGAAAGCTTGGGCAGGCTGCTCCAGGTCAGATCAAGGATGCGCCGCATCCACTCGGCGTCGCCCAGGCCCAGCGCGCGCTGCACGCGATCGGCGACCGCCGCCTCGCGCCGCTCGGGCGGAACCCACCAGTGGCCAGGGCCCGCCGTGGCGGTGACGCCGCTAGTTCCGCAATGGCCCTTGTCGACCAGAACGACATCCGCGCCAGTTTGGGCCGCCGCCACGGCGGCCCAAGCGCCGGCCAGGCCTCCGCCGATCACCAGGACGTCGGTCGCCAGGGACAGGGGCTCGCTCATGACAGCATCCCGTTGAACGAGGCGTCGAAAGCGCCGGCGGGATCGCGCGCGCCGCTGATCGCCCCGCCCGCGCGGAACCGGTCGAGCACCGCCCTAGCCTCGGCGACCGAGTCCTGGCCGATCGGCGTTGGCTGCAGGCGGTAGTTGCGCACCGTGTAGAGGGCGATCTCCTCCGACAGCCCCGTTTCGCGCGAGAGCACCTTGGCGAAGGCCTCGGGATTGGCGGCCGCCCAGCGCCGGGCCTTGGCCAGGCGGCGAAGGAAGTCCTCGACCTGCGGGCGCTTGTCGGCGATGGCCCGTTCGCTGGCGGCTTCGTAGCCGAAGCCGCTGATCACCCCCTGCCCATCCGCCAAGATCCGCGCCGCGTCGTGCAGCCTGGCCAAGGCGATGTAGGAGCCCCAGGTGACCCAGGCGTCGATCGATCCCGCCGTGAACGCGGCCTTGGCGTCGCCGGGCGTCAGATAGACCAGCGTCACATCGGCGGGCTTGAGCCCGGCGTTCTCCAGCACCCTCAGCAGCAGATAGTGGCCGATGGAGCCTCGGCCCGTGGCGATCTTCCTGCCTCTCAGGTCGGCCGGCGTCGCGATCGGCGAGTCCTTGCGGACGAGGATCGCCGTTCCAGCGCCTCCGCTCTTTCCCGCCTGCACGGCCTTGATCTTCGCGCCGCCGGCGTAGGCGAACAGGAAGGGCGCATCACCGGCTTCGCCGAGGTCGACGGCGCCAGCAGACAAGGCCTCGAGAAGCGGCGCCGCTGCGGGGAATTCGCTCCACTCGACGCGGTAGGTCGCGCCCTCCAGCGCGCCGGATGCGAGGAGGACCGCCTTGGTGCCGCCGCGCTGGCTGCCCACCTTCAGGACTGGTTGGCCGCCACCCTTGGCGCACGCCGCGAGCGAGGCGGCCAACCCTCCGAAGGCGAGACCGGCGATGAGCTGACGTCTATCCATCGCGCCCTCCTCAGAACCGCTGAGTCAGGCGGGCGTAGTAGTAGCCGCCGGTGATGCCGAAGGGCGAGAAGGTCCCGAACTGGCCGGTTCCCTGGTCGGTGTTGATGATCCCGATCTTGTCGGGATGCTTGTCGAACAGGTTGTTGGCGCCGATGGCGACGCTGGTCGTCTCGCGGACCTGCCAGCCGATATCCAGATCGGTGATCCACTTGGGACTGTAGGTGCGATCCAGGCTGGCCGAGGTCCCAGCCTCGGTGTAGCGGCCATAGCGGGTATTGCGCAGACCGACGTTCCAGGCGCCGCGCAGCCACTGGGCGCCGAGGATGATCTTCTCCCGCGGCGTGCCAATCGTCAGGTCGGCGATCTTCTGGCGGTCGAACAGCACGAGGTTCGGATTGACCGCCTTGAGGACCGCCGGAGTCGCCTTCAGCTTGGTGATCTTGGTCTTGTTGAAGGCGTAGGCGGCGTTGAGGTTCAGGCGACCAAGGTCACCGAGATTGAGGCCATATTCGGCGACGAAATCGGTCCCGGTCGTGCGGGTAGAGACGGCGTTGGTGTAGTAGGTCGCCGTCAGGCCTTGCGGGAACCGGGCCAGCAGCGGCGCGAGGTCCGCGCGCGACGCCAGCTGGGTGACCGAGAGGTCCAGGTTGCTGGTGTCGACGATCCGGTCGTCGATATCGATCTGGTAGGAGTCCAGCGTCAGCCGCAGGCCCGCGAACGGCTCGGCGGTCAGGCCGAAGCTGTAGTTGGTCGATTTCTCCGGCTTCAGCGACTCGGCGCCCAGAGCCTTGGCCTCGGCGCTGTCGGTGCGCAGGACCTTGGTCGGAAAGGTCAGGTACTCCCCGGGCGTGCAGGGCGCGCCGCGGAAGATGTTGTTGGGCGCGGCGGCGCAGAGGCTGCCGTTGATGGTCGAGGTCGCGAAGATGGTCTGGCCGAGCGAGGGCGCGCGGAAGCCGTTGCTGACCGTGGCGCGCACGGCGTAACCCGGCAGGAACTCCCAGCGCGTCGTCAGCTTGCCGCTGGTCGTGTCGCCGACGCCCTTGCCGTAGCGCTCGTAGCGGCCGGCGACGCCGACGTACCAGGTCTTGGTCAGGTTGGTTCCGAGATCGACATAGGCCGCGCCGCTGTTGCGGCTGGCCGAGCCGGCGTCCTCAGGCGCCGTGCCGGCGTAGGAGGCCAGACCCGGGTTTGGCCGCAGGCCCGCGAACGGCTGGCCGGCCGGGATCACGTAGTTTCCGACCACGTACGAGGCCTCGTCGCCGGCCTCGATCAGGAACCGTTCATAGCGGTGCTCGAGGCCCCAGGAGACCTGCAGCGGGTTCTTCAGCCAGCCGGTGATCTCGCGTGTCACATCGAGATTGTTGGTCCACTGCCGGAACTCGTGAGTGGAGAGATGGAAATAGGTCGGGCTGGACGGGCCAAGCGTCGCGTTCAGCGTGTTCTGGCCGTCGAGCTGAGCGTGGTCCTGGGCCAGGGTGGTCGAAAGGTCCCAGTCCCAACCCGCTCTCTCGCCTCGCGCGCCGAAGCTGCTCTGGAAATCGAGCTCGAAAATCCGGCGCAGCGCGTTGAAGCCGTCGGGATAGACCTCCGGCAGCGAGTTGCGGTTCAGCGGCCGTCCCGCCGTGACGCCCGTCACTGGCGCGAGGTTCGGCAGGAAACTGCCGGTGTTCTTCTTGGACGACCGATGGCTGAGCGTCCCGGAGGCGTAGAGCTTGAGATCCCGCCAGGGCAGTTCGGCGTTGTAGGACGCCGCCAGGATATCCTCCTCGCCAGGGCCGTAGCTCTTGCCCCAGAAGTAGCGGTCGGCCGTGGCGTCGCGCGGATCGGGCGTCACTGTGGTCACGCCATTCACGGTGCTGACCGTCGGCTGGTAGAGGTACTGCGCGCGCGAGGGGACGGAGCGGCTGGCCGCCTCGTTGTTCTTCCAGTTCAAGGCTAGATGCAGGAAGCCGCCGCTGTCGCCCAGCGGCCGTCCCCAGTTCAGCGTGGCCGACCGGGTGTCGCCATCGCCGAGATAGTTCTGTCCGCCGGTGTAGCTGAACGCCCCCTCATCGACGTCGTCCTTGAGGATAATGTTCACGACGCCGGCGATCGCGTCCGAGCCGTACTGCGCCGAAGCGCCGTCGCGCAGAACCTCGATCCGTTCGATGGCCGAGGCTGGAATGAAGTCGAGATCGACCGGAACGCCGCCGCGTCCGACGCGCGCCAGGTTGTTGATCAGCGCCGTGGTGTGGCGGCGCTTGCCGTTGACCAGGAAAAGCGCCTGGTCGCCGTTCAACCCACGCATCGTAACGGCGCGCACAGTCCACGAGGTGCCGCCGCCGTTGATGCCAGGCAGGTTGAATGACGGGATCAGGGTGTTGAGGACTTCTTTCAGTCCCACCTTGCCGGTGGTCAGCAACTGCTCGCCACCGATGACGTCCACTGGGGCAGGACTGTCGGCGACCGTGCGGCGAGCGCCGCGGACGCCAGTGACGATGACGCCCTCGACGGCGTTGGCGCCCTCAGCGTCGGCGGCTGCGGCCGGACCCGTCGCCGTGGTTTCGGCGGCTTGGGCGTGTCCCGCGATGGCGGCGACCGAGGCGCAGGCCAAAAGCGCGGCGCGCCATCGGGACGTGTTGAAGCGTTCAGGCAAGATCAAAGAACTATCCCCCACCCGCTCCCCGCGGGCGTTCCATGTTCGTCGGATGTCGGCTCCGGCCCTTGGAGCGTCGACAGAGCGACCATGGCGCGGGGCGTCGAACCTCGCGATGGAGTATTTCTCTGAGCAAAATCAGAGTTTTATATATCTTTCTTGATCATAAGACGCTTGAGGTGGGCGCATATCCTCGAAGGCGTCTTGTCTTGGGCGAGGCGATCGCGCACAAACCCCATCAAATCTATAGAGTTTTACCATGAGCCGCTCTCCAGCGCCGATCATCGCCGTCGTCGGGGCGGGCTTCAGCGGGGTCATGACCACCCTCAACCTGCTGGCGCAGAGCCGCGCGGCGAAGGTTCTTCTTTTCGAAAAGCGCGCGCCCGTGGGCCTCGGCGCCGCCTATTCCACCCACAATCCCAGCCACAAGCTGAATGTGCGGGCGGGCAATATGAGCGCTTGGCCCCATCGCCCCGATCACTTCGTGACCTGGCTCGCCGACCAGGGATTGGACGTCGGTCCCGGCGGCTTCGCCAGCCGCGCCGACTACGGCCGTTATCTCCAGGCGCAAATCGCGGAGATCGCCGAGGGTCCCGAAGGCCTGGGGCGCCTTATCGTCAACCCGGACGCGATCGTCGGCATCGCGCCATCCGGCCAAGGTTGGCGGCTGACCACAGCCCTAGGACGAAGCTATGACGCTGACGCGGTGATCCTGGCGCTGGGCAACCCGCCGCCCTCGCGACCACAGGGCGTCGATGACGCCTTCGCCGCATCAGAGGCCTACATCGCCGATCCGTGGCGATGGCGCGCCAGCGAGTTGCCGGAAGGGTCGGTCATGCTGATCGGCACGGGCCTGACCATGGTCGATGTCGCCCTGTCGCTGGACGACGCCCAGCCTGGCCGTCCGATGCTCGCCTTGTCGCGCCGAGGCCTGGCGCCGCTGCGCCACGAGGGGGCGCCGAGCCCCTGCCCCGCCCCGCCGAGCGACCTGCCGCCAGTGACGCTCCTGACCTGGCTCAAACGCGCCGCCCGTGAGCGTGGTTGGCGCACCGCGGTTGACGCCGTTCGCCCCGTGACCCAGGCGCTATGGCGAAGCTGGTCACCGCGCCGCCGGCAGGCGTTCCTGCGCCATGCCCGGCCCTTCTGGGACATCCACCGTCACCGGCTGGCTCCGGAGGTCGCCGACCGCATCGACGCCATGCTGGCCAGCGGCCAACTGGTGATAGCCGCCGGCAAGATCCGCGCGATGAGCCTCGACGCCGACGGCCATGCGATCTGCAAGTACCGCGCGCGGGGCGGCAAGACCGGCTACGCTTTTCGCGCGGTGCGGGTGATCAACTGTACGGGGCCGACCGGCGACATTCTGGCCGCCAGCGACGACCTGGTGCGCGATCTCGTCAGACAAGGTCTCGCGCGCCCCGACCCGCTGGGGCTGGGCTTCGATCTGGACGACGACAATCGCCTGCGAGGCGCTGCGGGCGAGGCTATTCCTCGCCTTTTCGCCGTAGGCCCCTCAACCCGCGCGACCCACTGGGAGATCATCGCCGTGCCTGATATCCGCGGTCAGGCGGCAGCGGTCGCGAAGACCGTTCTGGCCGATCTCGACCGCTAGAGCGCCAAGGCGGCGGCGTGAACCAGTTGGGCCAGCTTGTCGATGGCCGAATGGGGCGAGGCGTTGACGCGCTGGACGTAGGCGACATCGGGCAAGGGGGGCAGGCGATTGCCGGCCAGCGGCGTGCGATCGGGCAAGAACAACGCCGTGCGGCAGGTCACGGCGAGACCCGCCTGCACCGCCGCCCGCAGAGCCGACAGGCTGGGCGTTTCCATCGCCACGCGATAGGGCCGGCCGTCTCGCTCAAGCGCGGCCAAGGCCGCGTCGCGGAACCGGCACGGCGTCTCCAGAATGGCGATCGGCAATACGGCGCTTTCGGCCAGCGCCGCCTCGCCATGCCAGACCATCGGCGTCACCTGGACCGCGCGAGGATCATCCGCCGCCCCCATGCAGAGCACCACGTCGAGACGATCGGCCTCTAGCAGCCCGAGCAGCTCGGGCGAGCCGGCGACGCGGACATGGAGTTGCGTATCGGGATTGAGGGCGGCGAACCTGGCCAACACGCCCGACAGCAGGGTCTCGGCGAAGTCCTGCACCAAGCCCACGCGCGCCGGGCCCGCCAGAGCGTCGCCGGTCAGCGCCACGACGGCCTTGTCGTTCAGGGCCAGGATTTCCCGGGCGCGGGGCAACAGCGCCTGGCCGGCCGGCGTCAGGATCAGCCGCCGCCCTTCCCGGTGGAAGAGCGGCGTCAGCACCGTTTCCTCAAGCCGCTTCATCTGCAGGCTGAGCGCAGACTGGGTGACGAACACCTTTTCGGTCGCGCGCAGCATCGAGCCGGAGTCGACGATCGCGACGAAGCTTCGCAGCAATTCGGTCGGCAGGTTGGTGACCATCCGCGCCCTCTTGAGATTTGCTAATAAGACCCGTGAGGATAAGTCTATTGATTGAGTAGGAATTAGGCGTCCTTCTTTTGGACCCGTGACGAACGCGTCGCAACGGTTTCCAGCGAAGGACAGACCCAGTGTCTCTGGCGACGACCTACAGAATTTCTGAAGCCAAGCCTTGGCGATGGCCAAGCCTGTCGCGCGCGCGCTGGCTTTCGCCCGTGGCGCTGCTGCTCTTGTGGGAGCTTGGGGCGCGGATCGGGGTGATCCCGCCGCGCATCCTCGCCGCGCCCTCCACCGTCCTGGAGACTTTCTGGAGCCTCACCGCATCCGGTGAGCTGCCCAAGAATCTCGCCGTCTCGCTGGCCCGAGCGGGCGCGGGTCTCTCGATCGCGCTCGTCGTGGCCGTGACGCTGGGCTTGGTGTCTGGGCTTTCCCGCTGGGGCGAGACGCTGGTCGACCCGGTGATGCAGATCAAGCGGACCATTCCGGTCCTAGCGCTGACGCCGCTGTTCATCGTCTGGTTCGGCATCGGCGAGACCCCGAAGATCGCGCTGATCGCCGTGTCGGCGACCTTCCCCCTCTATCTCAACCTCTTTTCGGGCATTCGCGGGGTCGATGTGCGGCTGGTGGAAGCGGCGCGCAGCTTTGGCCTTCGTGGCTGGAGTCTCGTGCGGGAAGTGATCCTGCCTGGCGCCCTGCCGTCGTTCTTCGTCGGGCTCCGCTACGCCCTCGGCGTGGCGGTGCTGGTGCTGGTGATCTCCGAGCAGATCAACGCCCAGGCGGGCCTCGGCTACCTCGTCAACAACGCCCGCGACTTCATGCGCACCGACATCATCGTCGTCTGCCTCGTCGTCTACGCCCTGCTCGGCCTTGGCGCCGACACCCTCGTTCGCACGCTGGAGCACAAGGCGCTGGCGTGGCGCCCCAGCTTCGTGGAGCAATGACCATGGCCGCCCTTCAGCCGCGCCTTCGCCCGACCTCCGCCGCGCCTGGCGCCGAGCCGGCGGTCCGCCTGCGAAACTTCGTGCGTCGCTTTGGCGACAACACCGTCATCGACGGCCTGAACCTGTCGATCGCGCCCGGCGAGTTCGTCGCCCTGCTTGGCGCCAGCGGCTCGGGCAAGACCACCCTGCTGCGCACGCTCGCGGGCTTGGACGCCGCCGGCGACCAGGACGTCCACACGCCCGACGCCCGCGCCGTGGTCTTCCAGGACGCGCGACTGCTGCCGTGGAAGAAGGTCTGGCGCAATGTCGCGCTCGGCCTCTCGGGTGGAAACGTACGGACCCGCGCCGAGGCGGCGCTGAAGGAGGTCGGCCTCGGTCATCGCCTGGACGCCTGGCCTACGACCCTGTCCGGCGGCGAGTCCCAGCGCACGGCCCTGGCGCGGGCGCTGGTCCGCGAGCCGGGCCTGCTGCTGCTCGACGAGCCCTTCGCGGCCCTCGACGCGCTGACCCGCCTGAAGATGCATGACCTCGTCCTGTCGTTGTGGCGCGAGCACAGCCCAGCTGTGCTGCTGGTCACCCACGACGTGGACGAGGCCGTGGCCCTGGCCGACCGCGTCCTGGTGCTCGACAAGGGGCGGATCGCCGCGGAGGAAAAGATCACGCTGGAGCGTCCCCGGGCGCCGGACGCCCGCTTCCAGGCGATCCGCCGCCGCCTGCTGGCGCACCTGGGCGTCGAGTCCGCGCCGGCGCATGGCGAAGGGCATCTGGTGGCGTTTCCCACCGGCGAGGTGGTGCTGTGAACGCGCCGGTCCGCCGGTTCGAGGCGCAGGCCGCCCTGCCAGACCTCGACGCGATCCTACCCGAGTTGACCCGGGCCTTCGCCGCCACGGCCGCCCAGCATGATCGCGAGGCCAGCTTTCCGGCCGAGAACTTCAGGCTCCTGCACGAGGCGGGGCTCCTGGCCCTGACGGCCCCGGCGCGTCTTGGCGGACTGGAAGCCGACCTGCCGACCGCCCTCAAGGTGATTTCGGCCGTCGCGCGCGGCGAGCCGGCCACGGCGCTGGTTCTCGTCATGCAGTATCTGTTCCACGCCTCGGTCGAAGGTCGTTCGGGCTGGCCAGAGCACCTCAAGAAGCGGGTGATCGACGAGGCCATCGAACAGGGCGCCCTGATCAACGCCCTGCGGGTCGAGCCTGACCTGGGCACGCCCGCCCGCGGCGGCCTGCCGGCGACCATCGCCCGCCGCACGCCCGATGGCTGGCGGATCAGCGGACGGAAGATCTACTCGACCGGTTCGACGAACCTGACCTGGTTCGTGGTCTGGGCGCGCAGCGACGACGCCGAGCCGCTGGTCGGAGGCTGGCTGGTCCGCGCCGACACGCCGGGCGTTGTGATCGAGGAAACCTGGGACCACCTGGGCCTTCGCGCCAGCGCCAGCCATGACGTGGTGTTCGAGGACGTCCTGGTCCCGCTGGACCACGCCCTGGACCCGCAGCCGCTGGGCGCGCCGCCGCCCTACCCGGCCAGCTTCGCGGCCTGGTCGTCCGTGCTGACTGCGGCGATCTACGACGCGGTGGCGCGGGCGGCGCGCGACTGGCTGGTCGAGTTCCTGATCGAACGCAAGCCCGCCAACCTGGGCGCATCGCTCTCGACCCTGCCGCGCTTCCAGGAAGCGGTCGGCGAGATCGACGGCCTCTTGCTCTCCAACCGCGTCCTGCTCGACTCCGCCGCGCGCGGCGAGGTGGGCGGCGTGGAAGCCAGCCTAGTCAAGCACCTCGTCACCGAGAACGCGATCACGGTCGTCGAGAAGGCGCTGAAGCTAACCGGCAATCCCGGCCTCACGCGCGCCAATCCGCTGGAGCGGCATCATCGCGACGTGCTGTGCGGTCGGGTCCACACGCCCCAGGCCGATGTGGTGCTGACCAGCGCCGGCCGCGCGGCCTTCGCCGGAGCCGCGTCATGAGCCGTATCGTCGTCGCCAGCCAGCTGCCGGAGGTGTTCAACAGCGTCTTCGCCCAGCACGTGGCCGACGCCGACATCGTGGCCGTGCCGCCCGGCCTGACCGCGCCCCTGCCGCCCAAGGCCAAGGTCCTGGTCGCCGCGCCCTTCCGCAAGGCGGGCGGGACCCTGCCCGAAAGCCCGCCGCCGGGCTGGCCGTTCGACGTGCGCTGGGTGCAACTGGTCTCGGTCGGCATCGACTTCTATCCGCCCTGGCTGTTCGAGGGGCCGATCGTGACCTCGGCGCGCGGCTCGTCGGCGATCGCCCTGGCGGAGTTCGCCCTGGCCGCGATCCTGGCCGAGGCCAAGCGCCTGCCGGATATCTGGATCGACACCGCCGAGCGCTGGGCGCCCCAGCAGCTGAAGCTGGTCTCCGGCTCGACGCTGGGGCTGGTCGGCTTTGGGGCGATCGGCGAGGCCCTCGCGCCCCGCGCCCAAGCGCTCGGGATCAAGGTGCTGGCGGTTCGTCGCTCCGACGCGGCCATCCCCGTGCCTGGAGTCGAGCGCGTCGCGGACCTCAAGACCCTGTTCGAGCGCAGCGACCACGTCGTGCTGGCCGCGCCGGCGACGCCGCAGACCGAGCGGATCGTCAATCGCGACCTCCTGCTGCACGCCAAGCCTGGCCTGCATCTGATCAACATCGCCCGCGGCGCGCTGATCGACGACGAGGCCTTGCTGGCGGCGCTGAACGAGGGCCGCCTCGCCCGCGCCAGCCTGGACGTGACCCATCCCGAGCCCCTGCCCGAAGGTCATCCCTACTACAGCCATCCTCGGGTGCGGCTGTCGCCGCACACCTCGGTGCACACGCCCGACACCCGCATCAATCTGGCGACCCAGTTCGCCGAGAACCTGGCCCGCTTCCGGACCGGCGAGCCCCTGGCGGGCGTCGTCGATCTGTCGCGCGGCTACTAGAGGACACCGCGCCATGACCGCCATCCCGTCGCCCAGGACCTTCCAGCCCGGCGCGCCGCATCCCGCCAAGATCGAGACGGTGCTGCCCGAGTTCGGCTCGCGCGAAATCCCCCGCCAGCCGACGATCGAGGCCGAAAGGCTGTATCGCAAGCAGCGCCTGGCCGCCTCGTACCGGCTGTTTGGCCGCTACGGCTTCGACATGGGTGGTGCGGGCCACATCACCGCGCGCGATCCCGAGCTGACCGACCATTTCTGGGTCAACCCGTTCGGCGTCCACTTCTCGCGGATCAAGGTCTCGGACCTGATGCTGGTCAGCCATGAGGGTGAGATCGTCCAGCCGCCCGCCAAGGTCCCGGCGCGCCTCAACCGCGCCGCTTTCGCCATCCACTCCCAGCTGCACGAGGCGCGGCCGGATGTCGTCGCCGCCGCTCACTCGCACTCGCTGTACGGCAAGGCCTGGTCGGCGCTGGGACGTCTGCTGGATCCGCTGACCCAGGACTCGGCCGCCTTCTATGACGACCACGCCCTGTTCGAGGAGTTCTCGGGCGTCGTGCTCGACACCAGCGAGGGCCGGAAGATCGCCCAGGCTCTAGGCCCTAAGAAGGCGGTGATCCTGCAGAACCACGGCATCCTGACCGTCGGCCAGTCGGTCGAGGCCGCCGTGTGGCGCTATCTGGCGCTGGAGAACGCCTGCCAGGCCCAGCTGCTGGCCGAGGCCGCAGGGCCCACCAAGCCGATGCCGCTCGAGGTCGCCAAGCACACGGCCGGCCAGGTCGGCACGGAGGCCGGCGGCTTCTGGGCCTTCCAGCCGTACTGGGAGATCGTCACCGAAGAAGAGCCGGATCTGTTCGACTGATGACCGGCTTTTCCCTTTCCCGGCGCGACCTGATGAGCGCTGGCTTGTCCATCGCGGGCCTGTCGATGGCGGGCCTGACCGCGTGCTCGCCCCAGAAGGACGCCAAGTCCGGCGACCTTTCGAACCTGACGCTGCGGGTGGCGACCTATCGCGGCAATCCCGAGAGCTTCTTCACCGAGGCTGGCGTCGCCGAGCCGCCCTACAAGCTCGCCCGCAGCCAGTTCGCCGGCGGCAACCTGATCGTCGAGGCGATCAATGCCCGCGCGCTCGACTTCGGCGGCATGAGCGAGATCCCGCCGATCTTCGTGGCGGGCCATCCCGGCAACCAGGTGCGGATCGTCGGGGTGCTGCGCGCCGACGTGAACAACCAAGTCGTGCTGCTGCCCAAGGGCTCGACGGTCCAGGATTTCAGCCAGCTCAAGGGCAAACGCATCGGCTATGTGAAGGCCACGACCTCGCACTACATCCTGCTGCGCCTGCTGGAGAAGGCGGGCCTCGCCTGGAGCGACATCACGCCCGTGGCCCTGTCACCGCAGGACGGCCTGGCGGCCTTCCAGAGCGGCGCGCTCGACGCCTGGATCATCTACGGCGTGATCGTCTACCAGGCGCGCGAGGCCGGGGCGCGGGTCCTGACCACGGCCCTGGGAATCCTCTCCGGCAACTATCTGATCACCGCGTCCAAGGAAGCGCTGGACGATCCCGCGCGGCTGGCAGCGATCGGCGATTACGTCCGCCGCTATCGCAAGGTGTTCGACTGGATCAACGCCGACGGCGTGCGCTGGGCGCGGGTTCGGGCACAGGCCACGGGCGTCAGCCAAGCCTATTACGAGCAGGAATTCCGTGAACGCAGCACGGCCTCGATCCTGGAGCCGATCAGCGCCGCGGCGATCGCCTCTCAGCAGGCCGTGGCCGACACCTTCGCCGCCGCGAAGATCATTCCAGCGCGCGTCGATGTCAAACCGCTATGGGACGACCGTCTTACGACTTTCCTGAAATAGAATGAGTAATCTGAATATAGATCATCAACATCGACGATTTAAGCAAATCTGTCCGCTCGAAGATTTTATATTCATTGAGGAGCGATCAAGAAGATGCACAATCCCTATTAAATAAATCGGGGATAATTATGCGCCGTCGCCACCTGCGAAATCTGTTGCTTGTAACCTCCAGCCTGGCCGTGGCCGGCGCGGCCAAAGCCGCGGAGCCCACGCCCGCCGCCGACGGCGCGGCGCCCGCCGTCGAGCAGGTGATCGTCACCGCCGAGCGGCGCGCGACCGATCTGCAGAAGACCGCCATCGCCATATCTGCCTTCGGCCAGCAGGTGCTGGCGGACCGCAAGATCGACAACATCCGCGATCTCTCCGGCCAGATCCCGAACCTGTCGATCAGCCGGGTCACGATCAGCCACACCACCCAGACCTACGCCCTGCGCGGCGTCGGCGAGGCCGATCCGATCCAGGAGCCGGTGCTGGCCGTCTATGTCGACGATGTCTACATCCCGCGCCAGATCGGCTCGATGGTCGAGTTCAACGACCTGGAGCGGGTCGAGGTGCTGCGCGGTCCGCAAGGCACGCTCTATGGCCGCAACTCCAGCGCCGGCGCCCTACGGGTCATCACCCGCGATCCGGGCCAGACGCTGCGCGCCAAGGCCGAGGTGGGCCTAGGCAATTACGGCGCGGTCGATGTCCGGGCGCTGATCGAGGGGCCGCTGGTCCAGGACAAGCTCTCGGGCAGCTTCTCGTACATCCACCACAAGCGCGACGGCGTCACCTTCGACCCAACGCTGAACCACGACGTCAACCGCATCGACCTCGACGCTTTCCGGGCCAAGCTGCGCTGGACGCCGACCGACCGGCTGGACGCCTTGCTGACGGTCAACGCCCTACGCGACCGCAGCGACACGCGCGCCTACATCCCCGTGAAGCAGCCCGGCGGCGTATTCCGCAAGGATCGCTCCTATTCGGAAGTCGAGCCCGTCCAGGACCTCGACCAGGCCAGCGTCTCGCTACGCCTGCAGTACGACCTGACCGACCAGCTGAAACTGAAGTCGATCAGTTCCTATGGCGGCTTCAACCTCAATCCGGTCGCCTACGACAACGACGGCGAAGCGGCGCTGATCCAGAAGAACCTGATCCACTACAACGATCAGTACGCCACCCAGGAACTGCAGCTGAACGGCGACTTTGGGGCGCTGACCTTCACCAGCGGGCTCTTCTATCTGCACGAGCGATTCTTCGTGCAGCGCGACGGCTACAGCCGCCGAAACGCCCTGGCGACCGACCCGACCGTGACGCCGAGCAACTACAACTTCGCCCGCGCTCACAACATCACCAACACCGACGCCTACGCCGTCTTCGGCGAGGCGACATGGAAGGCGACCGACCGCCTGTCCCTGACCGGCGGCCTGCGCTGGACCAACGAAGAGAAGGAATTCGTCTTCGACAACAAGGGCCTAAATCTCGTGGGCCAGGTCGTGTCGCAGTCGATCAAGGGCAAGGCCGACAAGACCTGGTCAGCGATCACGCCCAAACTGACGGCCCAGTACCAGTGGACGCCGGACGTCCTGCAATACGTCAGCTATTCGAAGGGCTTCAAGTCGGGCGGCTTCGACAATCGGGCCACGCGCCTGGACCTGGCCACCCTGCCATTCGCGCCGGAAGACGTGACCACCTACGAGACGGGCTTGAAGACCCAGCTCTTCGACCAGCGTCTGCGCGCCAATCTGGCCGCCTTCTACAACGACTATCAGGACCTGCAGGTCTCGTTCTACGACCCGGCCTATGTCGGCAGCCGCCGGGGCAACGCTGGCAAGGCCCACACCTATGGCGTCGAGCTCGAGACCGACGCGCGCCCGACCGAGCGTCTGGGCGCCCAGTTCAGCGTCGGCTGGCTGTACGCGATCTATGACGACTACAAGGGCGCCGGCGGCGCGGGCGTGAACGCCGACGGCAATCGCCTGCTGAATTCGCCGCGCTGGAGCGTCTCGGGCGGCGTGACCTACGACCCGGCGCTCGACATTCCGGGCTCGCTTCGCCTCGGCCTGAACGCCCAGTGGCAGAGCGGGATCGTCACCAGCGCCACGCCCGCGGCGGGCGGCCAGAACAACATCCCCTCGCAGGGCTTCTTGAACGGCGTGGCGACCTGGACGACGCCCGACCCGCGCTGGGCGGTCAGCCTCTCTGTCCGCAACATCCTCAATTCCCAGAAGGCGGTCAGCTCGACCTACACGCCTTCGACCGGGATCTACCTGCTGAACTTCCCCGATCCCCGGACCTACCTCGTCACCCTCAAATACGCGCTGTGATCCATGAGCCAGCACCGCCCTCATCGCCTCTCCGACTTCGTCGCCGACCTCTCCGCCCTGCTGGATCGCAGCGACGACGAGGCCGACATCCTGCGCGAGGGCGGCGCCTTGCTGGCCGAACTCGTGGCTCAGGACGACTGGCTGCCTGAGGCGCAGAGCCAGCCGGACCCCACGCGCTATCAGCAGTATCTGTTGCACAGGGACCCGGCCGGCCGCTTCTCGGTCGTCAGCTTCGTCTGGGGGCCGGGCCAGGCCACACCAGTCCACGACCATACGGTCTGGGGACTCATCGGCGTGCTACGCGGGGCGGAACTGTCCCAGGCCTATGCGCGCGTGGGCGGCGCGTTGCAGGCCGTGGGTCCGGTTCACCGCCTGGAGCCCGGTCAGGTCGAGGCCGTCTCGCCGACCGTCGGTGACATCCACCGCGTCGCCAACGCCTTCGAGGACCGGACCTCGATCAGCATCCACGTCTATGGCGCGGACATCGGCGCGGTGAAGCGCTCGACCTACGACGCCGAGGGCAGGCCCAAGACCTTCATCTCCGGTTACGCCGACGTCCCGCCGCCTCTCCTGTTCGATCGCGCCAGCGCCCTGGCTTATGGAGCCGCCGAATGACCCTGCCCCTGATCACGCCGCACGAGGTGCGCCGCGACCTGATCGCCCGGCGCGAGATCGCCCTGCTGGACCTGCGCGAGGAGGCCCCCTTCGCCAAGGGCCATCCGCTGTTCGCCTCGCAGCTGCCGGCGTCGCGGCTGGAGGTCGAGATCCTCGACCGCGTCCCGCGCAAGACGACCAAGATCGTGCTCTACGACGACGCCGAGGGGCTGGTGGCGCCGGCGGCCAAGCGGCTCGCGGCCTTGGGATATACCAACGTCCACGCCCTGCATGGCGGCCTCGCGGGTTGGCGGGCGGCCGGCTACGAGCTGTTCCAGGACGTCAACTCCTACAGCAAGGCGTTCGGCGAACTGGTCGAGGCGCGCCGCCACACGCCGTCCCTGCCCGCCCAGGAGGTCAAGGCGCGGATCGACGCCAAGGCCGACCAGGTGATCCTCGACGCCCGCCGGTTCGAGGAATACGCCACCATGAGCATCCCGGGCGGCATCAGCACGCCCGGCGCCGAACTGGTGCTGCGCGCGCGCGAGCTGGCCCCGGACCCGTCCACGACCATCATCGTCAACTGCGCCGGCCGCACCCGCAGCCTGATCGGCGCCCAGTCGCTGGTGAACGCGGGCCTTCCCAACCCCGTCTTCGCCCTGCGAAACGGCACGATCGGTTGGACTCTGGCCCAGCAGGCGCTCGAGCACGGCCAGAGCCGCAAGTTTCCCGGCGTGGGCGAGCAGACCCTGGAGGAAGCCCGGACCCGCGCCCGCGATGTCGCCTACCGCGCCGGCGTGCGACGGCTGGATAGCCAGGGCCTGAAAGACCTGGAGCAGGACGTCGATCGCACCCTCTACCGCTTCGACGTCCGAACGCCCGACGAATACGTCGCCGGCCATATCCCCGGATTCCGCTCCGCGCCGGGCGGCCAGCTCGTCCAGGAAACCGACGTCTTCGCGCCCGTGCGCGGCGGCCGCATCGTGCTGGCCGACGATCTTGGCCCGCGCGCCGACATGACGGCGTCCTGGCTCGCCCAGCTTGGCTGGGAGGTCTACGTGCTGGATGGCGGCTTCAGCCAAGCGCTGGAGCGCGGAACCTGGGCGCCCAGCCTGCCAGCCTTGCCGGAGGTCGAGACGATCTCGCCGCGCGACCTGGCCCAAGCCATCGCCGACGAGGCGGTCGTGGTGATCGATCTCGCGCCCAGCCCGATCCACCGGAAGGGCCATGTGCCCGGAGCCTGGTTCGCGATCCGCGCCCAGCTCGACGTGGCCGTAACCCAGATCCCGCCGAGCAAGACGATCGTGCTGACCTCTTCCGACGGCGCCCTGGCGACCTTGGCGGCGCCCGAGCTGGAGGCCCTCACGGACCGCCCGGTCCGCGTACTGGCCGGCGGCACGGAGGCCTGGGTGGCGGCGGGCCGCGCCGTCGAAACGGGCCTGACCCGCGCCGCCAACGCGCCGACAGACATCTACAAGCGGCCGTACGAGGGCACGGACAACGCCGCCGAAGCCATGCAGGCCTATCTCGACTGGGAGTTCGGGCTCGTCGACCAGCTGGCCCGCGACGGCACACACGGCTTCTACGTGATCTGAGGCCGGCGATGACCCTGCAGCTCTACTTCGCGCCCGGCTCCTCGTCCCTCGCGCCCCTCGTGGCGTTGGAGGAGCTCGACATCCCCTATGTCGGACATCGCCTGGACCTCGCCGCCGGCGACCAGCGCAAGCCGGACTACCTGAAGGTCAATCCGCGCGGTCGCGTCCCAACCCTGGTGGTTGACGGCCAGCCCGTGACCGAAGTGCTGGCCATCCTGACCTATCTCGCGCACCGCTACCCGCACAGCGAGCTGCTGCCGCTGGCCGATCCGCTGAAGCTGGCCAAGGCCTATGAGGTGATGAGCTGGTTCGCCAGCACCGTCCACGTCGCCTTCGCCCAGATCGCCCGCCCCGAGCGCTATGCCGACGACGAGGCGATCAAGGCCGCTCTGGCCACGCCCGGCGAGGCGCGGTTCGCCCGCACGCTCACCGACATCGAACACCTCGCGCAGGGCCCCGGCCCCTGGTTGCTCGGCGAAGCCTTCAGCGCCGTCGACGCCTATGCCCTGGTCATCTGGCGCTGGGCCGAGCGGCGCCAGATCGACACCGCGCGCTACCCCGCCTGGAGCGCCAAGGCCGCTCGCGCCTTCGCGCGGCCCTCGGTCGTCCGCGCCCTCCGAAAGGAGGCCGCGCCCGTCACCGCCTGAGCGACCGCGGCCTCATGAGCCGTGCTCATAACCCGCCTCAGAACTCCTCGCTCATCGTCGGGCGAGCCCCGCCCTAACATCCGTCCAACCCCATTGGAGAACGCCATGAGCGTCGAATTCATCGGTTTCATCGGCACGCAACACGCCTCCGAGATTCACCCGCCCACTGGGCCCGCCATCGACGTGGCCTATGTCGAGAAGACCGCCCGCGTCCACGAGGAGGGCGGCTTCGACCGCGCCCTGGTGGCCTTCCACTCGACGGGCCCGGAAAGCCAGCTGGTCGTGGCCCACGCCGCCTCGGTGACCAAGCGCCTGAACTTCATGATCGCCCACCGGCCGGGCTTCACCCAGCCGACCCTGGCCGCGCGTCAGCTGGCGACGCTGGATCACTTCACCGGCGGCCGCGTGGCGGTGCACATCATCACCGGCGGCTCAGACGAGGAGCTCGCCAAGGACGGCGATCACCTGACCAAGGACGAGCGCTACGCCCGGACCAGCGAGTACCTGGACATCGTCCGCGCCGAGTGGACGGGCGACAAGCCGTTCGACTACGAGGGGCAGTACTACAAGGTCGACCAGGGCTTCGGCGCGGTGAAGCCGCTGCAGTCGCCTCATATCCCGATCTATTTCGGCGGTTCGTCCGACGCCGCCATTCCGGTCGCCGGCAAGCACGCCGACATCTTCGCGCTGTGGGGCGAAACCCAGGCCCAGGTGCGCGAGACGATCGCCCGGGTGCGCGCCGCGGCCGCCAAGCACGGCCGCCAGGTCCGCTTCTCGCTGTCGCTGCGCCCCGTCATCGCCGACACCGAGGAAGCCGCCTGGAAGCGCGCCGACGAGATCGTGGAGCGCACCAAGGCCCTGCGTGAGGCCGCGGGCCTTCCGACCAGCGGCCATCGCCCGCCCAACGCCGGGTCCCAGCGCCTGCTGGACGCCGCCGCCCAGGGCTCCCGGCTCGACAAGCGTCTTTGGACCGGCGTCGCCGCCGTCACCGGCGCGCAAGGCAACTCGACGGGCCTGGTCGGTACGCCCGAACAGGTCGCCGAGAGCCTGCTCGATTACTACGACCTGGGCGTCTCGACCTTCCTGATCCGGGGCTTCGATCCCGTCGAGGACGCCATCGGCTATGGTCGCGATCTGATCCCGCTGGTCCGCCAGCTGGTCGCCGAGCGTGACGCCAACCCGACCGCCGTGGCGAGCTGATCCATGGCCTACGACGCCGCCTCGCCATCGCGGTCCGCCGCGCCAACCCAGGCCGACTTCAAGGAGGTCTTGGCCCATCTGGCGGGCGGCGTCGCCATCATTTCCTGCTGGGATGGGGAAACGCCGCGCGGCTTGCTGGTGAGCTCGATCACTGGGCTCTCCGTTGAGCCGCCCCGCTTCCTGTTCTGCGTCCGCAAGGAGGCGGGGTGCCATGGAGCCTTGGTGGCCGCGGCGGAGTGCGGCGTGGCCTTGCTGAGCACCGAGGACCAGGACGAGGCTTGGCGCTACGCCAGCTCCGCTCGCGCCTCCGAGCGCTTCTCGCCTGAACGCTGGCGGCTGTCGCCGCAGGCGCCGCCCGCCTATTGCGGCGGACTGGCGCGCGCGCATTGCGTAGTCAACAGCGTCACGGACGCCGGAACGCACTCCATCCTGATCGTGACGGCGACAGACAGCTCGCTCTCCCCCGCCCGGCCCCTCGTGGCTTGGAACAGGGGCTTCCTGTAGCTGCGGCGGCTCCTCCCCGGAGCCGCCCTCTCGTATCCTCAGGTCGTCTCGATCGGAATGTGCGGCCTTGTGTTGGGATAGATCAGCTCAACGGG
>JAYRLX010000394.1:0-3756 GCA_041905125.1 Caulobacter sp.
CGGGCTGGAGAACGACGCCGAGACCCGCCGTCTGATCGCCTGCTCGGTGGCCGCCGAGATGTGCGCCAAGCTGCAGGAGCAGGGCTTCGAGGACTTCCACTTCTACACCCTGAACCGCGCGGACCTGGTTTACGCCATCTGCCGCGTGCTGGGCCTGCGCGAGACCGCGCCGGCGTCTGCGGAGGCCGCGGCATGAAGCGTCTCGCCATCGCCCTGGCGGCGTCGGTCCTGGCCTTCGCCCCCGCCGCCCATGCCGACATGCCCGCCAATTGGACCAAGCCGACCAAGCCCTACCGGGTGGTCGGCAACATCTATTACGTCGGGACGGAAGGCATCTCGTCCTGGCTGATCACCTCGTCCGCGGGGCACGTCATCCTGGACGGCGGCCCGAACGCGGAGGTCGGCAAGCAGATCGAGCGCACTATCACCGCGCTGGGCTCCATGCGTGCCGCCGTGAAGATCCTGACCACCACGGCCGCCCACTACGACCACGCCGGCGGACTGGCCCAGCTGAAGGCCGACATTCCGACCGCCAAGCTGTGGATCTCGCGCGGCGACGAGCCGGCGATCGAGCAGGGCCACCACATCGGCGACAACGAGAACGGCCCCACGCCGATGCCGCCGGTGAAGGTCGATCGCGCTTTCGGCGATGAGACCAAGCTGAAGCTGGGCGAGACCACGATGGTCGCCCACCTGACGCCCGGCCACACGATCGGCTGCACCAGCTGGACCACGGCGGTGATCGAAAAGGGGCGGCCGTTGAACGTGACCTTCCCGTGTTCGCTGTCGGTCGCCGGCAACGTGCTGGTCGGCAACAAGGGCCACAAGACCATCGTCGCCGACTATCGCGAGAGCTTCGCCAAGCTGCGCGCCATCCCGACCGACGTGATGCTGCCCGCGCACGAGGAGCAAGGGAACCTGCTGGCCAAGCGCCAGAAGCAGCTGCGCGGCGACCCCAACGCCTTCGTCGATCCGACCGAGCTCGCCCGCTTCGTCGACACGAACGAAGCCGCCTTCAACAAGGCGTTGGCCCAGCAGCAGGGCGCCGGAGCCAACCGATGACCGATCTCTCTATCCGCGCCAACCGCGTCGCCGCCCTGAAGGCCGCCGCCAAGGAGCGCATCCTCATTCTCGATGGCTCCTGGGGCGTGATGTTCCAGAAGAAGGGCCTGACCGAGGCCGACTATCGCGCCGAGCGCTTCGCCGCCCACGACGGCCAGATGAAGGGTAACAACGACATCCTGTGCCTGACCCGGCCGGATCTCGTGGCCGAACTGCACGACGCCTATTTCTCGGCCGGCGCCGACATCTCCGAGACCAACACCTTCTCGGGCACCACGATCGCCCAGGCCGACTATCACCTGTCGGAACAGGACGTCTGGGACATCAATCTGGAAGGCGCGCGCATCGGCCGCTCGGTCGCCGACCGCTGGAACGCGCAGAACCCCGAGCGCCCGAAGTTCATCGCCGGTTCGATCGGGCCGCTGAACGTCATGCTGTCGATGTCGTCGGACGTGAACGACCCCGGCGCGCGCAAGGTGACCTTCGACCAGGTCTACGCGGCCTATCGCCAGCAGGTCGACGCGCTCTACCAGGGCGGCGTCGACCTCTTCCTGATCGAGACGATCACCGACACCCTGAACTGCAAGGCCGCGATCAAGGCGATCCTGGACTGGCGCGACGAGGGCCACGAGGAGCTGCCGATCTGGATCAGCGGCACGATCACCGACCGCTCGGGCCGGACCCTGTCCGGCCAGACGGCAGAGGCCTTCTGGAACAGCGTCAAGCACGCCAAGCCGTTCGCCGTGGGCTTCAACTGCGCCCTGGGCGCGGACCTAATGCGGCCGCACATCGCCGAGATGGCGCGCATCGCCGACACCCTGGTCGCGGCCTATCCCAACGCCGGTCTGCCCAACGCCATGGGCCAGTACGACGAGGAGCCGCACCAGACCGGCCACGCCCTGCACGAATGGGCCAAGGACGGTCTCGTCAACATCCTGGGCGGCTGCTGCGGCACCACGCCGGACCACATCCGCCACGTCGCCGACGAAGTGCGCGGCGTGAAGCCCCGTCAGATCCCCGAGCGCCCCAAGGCCATGCGTCTGGCGGGCCTCGAACCGTTCGAATTGGCTTAGAGTTTTCGCGGCCCGCGTCTTCTCCCTTCCCCCTTTGATGGGGGAAGGGCGGGGATGGGGGTGACAGCGCTTCAAGATTGAACGCCGTGGTCAGGACAGACCGCCGCGTCACCCCACCCCTACCCCTCCCCATCAAGGGGAGGGGACAGAGCTATCTGGACTTCCCGCCTATGAGACCCGTCTTCGTCAACATCGGTGAGCGCACCAACGTCACCGGCTCGGCCAAGTTCAAGAAGCTGATCGTCGAGGGCGACTACGCGGCCGCCCTGTCGGTCGCGCGCCAGCAGGTCGAGGCCGGCGCCCAGGTCATCGACGTCAACATGGACGAGGGCCTGCTGGACAGCCAGCAGGCCATGGTCACCTTCCTGAACCTGATGGCCGCCGAGCCCGACATCGCCCGCGTGCCGGTGATGATCGACAGCTCCAAGTGGGAGGTGATCGAGGCCGGGCTGAAGTGCGTGCAGGGCAAGGCGATCGTCAACTCGATCAGCCTGAAGGAAGGCGAGGAGAAGTTCCTCCAGCAGGCCAAGCTGTGCCTGCGCTACGGCGCGGCGGTGGTGGTGATGGCCTTCGACGAGGTCGGCCAGGCCGACACCGAGAAGCGCAAGGTCGAGATCTGCGAGCGGGCCTACAACACCCTGGTGGAGAAGGTCGGTTTCCCGCCCGAGGACATCATCTTCGATCCCAACATCTTCGCCGTGGCGACGGGGATCGAGGAGCACGACAACTACGCCGTCGACTTCATCGAGGCCACGCGGCGCATCAAGCAGATGTTGCCCTACGCCCGAGTGTCGGGCGGGGTGTCAAACGTCTCGTTCAGCTTCCGCGGCAACGAGCCGGTGCGCCGGGCGATCCACTCGGTGTTCCTGTACCATGCGATCAACGCGGGCATGGACATGGGCATCGTCAACGCTGGCGACCTGCCGGTCTATGACGACATCGACCCGGTCCTGCGCGAGGCCGTCGAGGACGTGATCCTCAACCGCCCGCAGCGCGACCCGAACCAGACCAACACCGAGCGCCTGGTCGAGATGGCCCCCCGCTACAAGGGCGAGAAGGGCCAGCAGCAGGTCGCCAACCTGGCTTGGCGCGAGGGGACGGTGAACGAGCGCCTGACCCACGCCCTGGTCCACGGGATCACCGAGTTCATCGAGGCCGACACCGAGGAAGCGCGCCTGGCCGCCGAGCGTCCGCTGCACGTGATCGAAGGCCCGCTGATGGACGGCATGAACGTCGTCGGCGACCTGTTCGGCGCGGGCAAGATGTTCCTGCCCCAGGTCGTGAAGTCCGCTCGCGTCATGAAGCAGGCCGTCGCCTGGCTGATGCCGTTCATGGAGGCCGAGAAGGAAGGCCAGGTTCGCCAGGCCGCCGGCAAGGTGCTGATGGCGACCGTGAAGGGCGACGTCCACGACATCGGCAAGAACATCGTCGGCGTCGTCTTGCAGTGTAACAACTACGAGGTCGTCGACCTCGGGGTCATGGTCCCCGCCGACCGCATCCTGGAAGAAGCCAAGAAGCACAAGGTCGACATGATCGGCCTGTCGGGCCTGATCACGCCCTCGTTGGACGAGATGGTGTTCGTGGCCGCCGAGATGGAGCGCCAGGGCTTCGACATCCCGCT
>JAYRLX010000395.1:0-3754 GCA_041905125.1 Caulobacter sp.
CAGGGCCATGTCGGCCAGACGGTCCTGGACGAAGGCGGCGCGATCGCCGGCATCGTCTCGCCCGAGCACGGCGATCTGACCGCCGACCTCTATGTCGACTGCAGCGGCTTCCGGGCCGAGCTGATCGGCAAGGCGCTGAACGCCCCGTTCAAGTCGGCGCGGCCGGTGCTGTTCGCCGATCGCGCGGTGGCCTGCCGCGCGCCCTATTCTCGCCCCGACGCGCCGATCCAGAGCTACACCGTCGCGACCGCCCACGAGGCCGGCTGGCTCTGGGACATCGGCCTGTCGGGCGCGCGCGGCGTGGGCTGCGTCTATTCCAGCGACCACATCGACGACGACCGCGCCGAGGCGATCCTGCGCGACTATGTCGGCGGGGCCGAGGTCGAGATCCGCCGCCTCGCCTTCGAGGCCGGCTATCGCGAGAAGCAGTGGATCGGCAACTGCGTGGCCGTGGGCCTTTCAGCCGGCTTCCTGGAGCCGCTGGAGTCGACCGGCGTGGTGCTGATCGAGGCGGCCGTGGCGATGATCGCCGAGCTCTTCCCGCACACCGGGCCGGTCAGCGCGCCGGCCCGCCGCTTCAACGAGCTGATGGCCGCGCGCTACGAGAACATCATCGTCTTCCTCAAGCTGCACTACGCGCTGAGCCGGCGACCCGAACGGTTCTGGCGCGAGAACACCGATCCGGTGACGATCCCCGAGCGGCTTCAGGAGCTGCTGGAACAGTGGCGTCATAGGCCGCCGGCGCGGTTCGACTTCATCTTGGATCTCGAGACCTTCGCCTTCTTCAACTACCAGTACATCCTGTACGGCATGGGCTTTGCGACCGACCTGGCGGACGGCGCGGACGAGTTCCCAGACACGGCGGGCGCGGCCAAGCTGTTCGCCAAGATCCGCGGCTTCGCCGATCGCGCCACCCAGGACCTGCCCAGCCACCGCGACCTGATCGCCCAGATCAACCGCTTCGGCTTCGAGGAACGCGCGCTGGCTTAAGCCAGGGATCGCTTAAGGCTCCGTTTGCGTTGTGGGAGGCGACACACCCAAGCTTCGGAGCCCTCCCATGAACCATCGCCTTCTCCTTCCCCTGACGCTCGCCTTCGCCGTGGCGGGCCTGGCCGCCTGCGACAAGGAAGCCGGCCGCAAGCAGGAGACCATCGGCAAGGTCGAGGCCGGCGCCGGCAAGATCGTCGGCGACAAGGACCTCAAGTCCGAAGGCAAGAAGGACCAGGTCGCCGGCAATGTGAAACAGGGCGAGCTGAAGGACGCCGTGAAGGAAGCGAAGAAGTAGCGGGGAGCCTTAGGCCCCCACGCCTTCCGGGACCGCGCCCAGCTCACCGCTGGCGCGGGCCTTCTTGCCGTAGACCACTTCGAACAGCGGGCTCGCCATCACCGTGGTGACGATGGCCATCAGCACCAGCATCGAGAACAGGGTCGGGCCGATGATGCCCTTCTGCAGGCCGATGTTGATGATGATCAGCTCCATCAGGCCGCGCGAGTTCATCAGGGCGCCGATGCCCATGGCGGTGCTGTGGTTCTCGCCGGTCAGGCGGGCGGCGGCGTAGCAGGCGCCCCACTTGGCCAGCACGGAGGCGGCCAGCACGCCCAGGGCGATCAGCAGCAGCTCCAGCGAGTTGACCATGTCCATCCGGGTGTTCAGGCCCGAATAGGTGAAAAACATCGGCAGCAGCAGCACCACCGCGATCGGCTCGACCTTCTTCTTCAGCTCCTCGACGAACAGGCCGCGCGGCATGAACACGCCGAGCAGGAAGCCGCCGAAGATAGCGTGGATGCCGACGGCGTCCATCAGGAAGGCCGACAGGCAGAAGGCCATCAGGGTCAGGGCCATGACGGTCAGGCTCATCTCGCCGTCGCGCTCGACCATGCGGCCCAGCGGCGCGAGGATGCGCTTGCCGAACAGGACCATGAACACGACGTAGGTCAGGCCGCCGCCGATGGCGAGCACCGCCAGGCCGGGTCCGCCGCCGAAGGTCGCCAGCACCAGGGCCAGCACGCACCACGACACCGCGTCGTCGAAGGCGCCCGCCGTCAGGGATAGCGTGCCCAGCGAGGTCTTGGCCAGGCCCCGCTCGTTGATGATCCGGGCTAGCATCGGGAAGGCGGTCAGGGCGATGCAGGCGCCCATGAACAGGGTGGCGTTGGCCTGGCTGATGGTGGGCGCGAACAGGCCCGGGACCTTCAGCAGGAACGGCGTGATGATCGCGGCGATCACGAACGGCGCGGCGATGCCGGCGAACGAGACGCTCATCGCGCTTCGGGCCTTGGACTTGAAGTGGCCCGCCTGGAAGCTGGTGCCGACCATGAACATGTAAAGCCCGACGCCCAGCTGGGCGCCGACATAGAGGACGTTCTTGGTCTCCTTGGGGAACAGGGCCGCCTGGAAGTCGGGGAACAGCAGGCCCAGCAGCGACGGGCCCAGGATCACCCCGGCGATCATCTCGCCCACCACCTGCGGCTGGGCCAGCAGCTTCTTGCCCAGCCACCCGACCACGCGGCAGGCCAGCAGGATCACCGCCAGCTGCAGGAAGAAGTGGATGGAGAAATCGCCCGGCGCATAGCTGTGGGCGGCGGCCTTGGTGGCCGGACCGTGCGGCGAGAGGATTTCGGACGCCGTCTTCAGCGTCGCGGCGAGCAGGTCGGACAAGTCTAGCCCCCTAATGGATCGTCTTGGCTTTGCGCCTTGCCCTCATGGCGACCAGAGAACCGCCGCTGGCGCAATCCCCGGATCGCGTTTTTGACGTGCTCGTCAGCAGATTGTTTTTGCTGGCGAATTTTCTGTTGCTGGAACAGCACTATGTAGTAACGTACCTACAGACAGCCTTGTCATTTCTCAGCCCGCGAGCGCGCGATGAAGGTCCTCACCAGCCGCGAGTTCAATCAGGACGTCAGCCAGGCCAAGCGCGCGGCGCGACTCGAGCCGGTGTTCGTCACCGACCGCGGCAAGACCACCCACGTGCTGATGAGCATCGAGACCTATCGCCGGCTCAGCGGCCAGACCGAGACGATCGTCGACCTGCTGGCCATGCCGGCGCCCTCCCCCGCCCTGGACCTCAAGGCCGCCCGCGAGACCTGGGAACGCTGATGCACCTGCTGGACACCGAGGTCGTCTACGCCCTGCGCGAGGCCAAGGGCGGCCGGGCCGACGCGGCGCTGACCGCCTGGGCGACCGGCGCGGCGCGGACGGCCCTGTTCGTCTCGGCCCTGACCCTGCTGGAGCTGGAAACGGCGATCGCCCGCGCCGAGCGCAAGGACAAGGTCCAGGGCGCGGCGCTTCGAGACTGGCTCGACAACCGCGTGGCCCGCGCCTTCGAGGGCCGCATCCTGCCCATCGACGCCGCCGTGGTCCGTCGGCGGGCCAGCGTGCCGCTGACCGACGGCCGCGACGCCCTACTGGCCGCCACGGCGCTGGAGCATGGCATGACCTTGGCCACCCGCGACGGCGCCGCCTTCGCCAGGGTCCCGCGGCTGAAGCTGTTCAATCCGTGGACCTACAAGCCCGAGGTCGTCGACGAGGACGAGGACTGGGGCCAGGCCGCCAAGGCCGGCGCCCAGTGGCTGCGCAACATCTTCGTGCGGGGCTGAGGGCCTACTGCACGCCCGAGGTGTCGCCCGCCGCCGCCACGATCGCCGTGAACGGCGCCAGCGGCGCCTGGACCTGAACCGGCGGCGCGGCCGGCGCGGCCGCGACGAGGATTGGGACGGCCTCGGCGGCGACCAGCGGCGGCTTCGGGGCGGCCTT
>JAYRLX010000020.1:0-21706 GCA_041905125.1 Caulobacter sp.
CTCTACAAGCTGATGGCCTATAAGGACGAGTACGAGGTCGCGCGGCTCTATACCGACGGACGCTTCGCGGCCGAGCTGGCCGGGACCTTCAAGGGCGGCAAGGCCAAGGTCTGGCTGTCGCCGCCGCTGCTGGCTCCTAAGGGCCCGGACGGCAAGCCCAAGAAGATCGCCTTCGGCGGCTGGATGCTGGATCTGGCCTTCCCGGTGATGGCCAGAATGAAGGGCCTGCGCGGCGGCGCCCTCGACCTCTTCGGCCACACCGAGGAGCGCCGGATGGAGCGCGGCCTGATCGCGTCCTACGAGGTGGCGCTGGACCGCCTGGTGGCCGGCCTCTGCACGGAAAGCCTGCCGCTGGCCCTGAAGATCGCCGAGATTCCGCAGCAGATCCGCGGCTTCGGCCACGTCAAGGACGCCTCGGTCAAGACGGCCAAGGCGGCGGAAGACGCGCTGTGGGCGCAGTGGGGGGCGGCTTAGGCGCCGCGCCCGCCCGTCGTCAGACCTGCGGCACGCCCGCCAGCGGCGGGAGGGGCCGGGGCTTGGCCGGGATGGCCGGGCGCGCGGGCTTGCGGACGGCGCGCGCGAACGGCACGGCCAGGGTCCGGTAGGTCGCCGCCCGCCAGACCCACTCCAGCGGGCCGTAGTGGAAGTGGCGGAACCAGGCGTCGGCGACGACGATCTGCAGGGCCAGATAGCCGAGCGTCACGGCCGCGGCCACGCCCTGGCCCATGGTCGCCCAGGCGCCCAGGCCAAAGCCGTAGAACACCGGCACCCAGACCAGCGACTGGACGATGTAGAGCGTCAGGGTCATGCGGCCGGTCGGGGCCAGGCGGCCCATGATCGCCGCGCCGCCGGCCTCGTAGAGCTCGACGGCGGCGATGACATAGATCCCCATCACCGCGACGCTGAACCATTCGCCCAGAAGGAAGCGGCCCAGCGGTTGGGCGATCGGGGCCTGCGCCACGTCGGGCAGCAGGCTGCGCAGCGCGTCCTGGCCGAAGTGGGTGGCGACCACGCCGGCCAGCAGCAGGGGCAGGGCGAGGCGGCGGGCGCGGCGGAACGCCTCCGGGCGCTCGAAGAAGCCGATCCGGCCCAGCAGCATGCCGACCAGGAACAGCGACAGGGTGCTCCAGATCCGGCCAGACTCCACGAACCAAGAGGTCTTGATCGCCGCGCCTTCGGTGATGTTCCAGGCCAGCACGTCGAAGAAGCCGGCGGTGCGCAGGAAGGCCGGGCCATTGTCGCTGAAGAACAGCGGCGCATGGTTGGCCCAGCCGGCGCCGGTGGCGGCCAGGGCGATGCGGGCGATCTCCCACGGCTGGGCCAGCAGGACCGCCGCCAGGATCAGCACGACGCGGTTCGAGGCGCGGTAGAACGGGACCAGCAGCAGGCCCAGCGTCCCGAACAGGATCAGGATGTCGCCGCGATAGAGCAGGCCATGGACGACGCCGATCATCGCCAGGATCGCCATGCGCCAGGCGAAACGGCCAGAGAAGTCGACGCCGCGCTTGGCCGAGCGGTCCATCAGCAGGAAGAAGCTGAGGCCAAAGCACAGGGTCAGCAGGGCGACCGCCTTGCCCATCACGAAGGTGGCGACCAGCTTGTGCAGCAGGTTCTCGTGCGGCGCGGCCCAATAGATCTCGTACTGCTCGAACATGTGAGCGACGAAGACGCCGACCAGCGCGAAGCCGCGCACGGTGTCGATCAGGCTGTTCCGCGCCGGGGTCGTCGGCGAGATCGCGCTCATGTTGGCCGTCCCCCGACGCCATTACCCAAAATGGGGCGAGGTCGAACCTTTATGAATCAAATCTTAAAGTCAAGCTTGGCGAGTTCGGGGCGGCGCTCGCTTGACAGGCGAGTTCGAGCTAGGTCGCCGGCTTCCGCAGGAACGGCACCTTGGTCGTCATGTACGTCGCCGCGCGCCAGACCCACTCCAGCGGACCGTAGTGAAAGCGCTTGAACCACAGGGTCGCGACGACGCCCTGGACCACCAGGAAGCCGACGCCCAGCCACAGGGCCGTGGCCTGCGGCAGCCACTTCCAGGCGCCCAGGCCAAAGCCGTAGAAGATCGGCACCCAGATCAGCGACTGCAGCACATAGAAGGTCAGGGTCATGCGGCCCATGGGGGCGAGGCGCTCGAGGGCTTTGCGCAGCGGGCCGGCGTAGAGCTCGACGATCAGCAGCACGTAGACGCCCATCAGCGAGACGTCGAACCAGCCGCCCAGCAGCGTGCCGATCAGCTTGCGGGCCATCGGCGCGGCGGTCGTGTCGGGCGCCAGGGCCTGCAGGGCCGGCGAGCCCAGGTGGCAGGCGATGGCGAAGGCCGCCAGGGCGGTGAGGGCGGCGCGGCGCTCGCTCTTGAAGCGGTCCGGATCGTCGAAGAAGCCGGCGCGGCCCAGGCGCAGGCCGACCAGGAACAGGGCCAGGATCTGGAACAGGCGCCCGGTCTCGATGAAGAACCACCACTTGAAGGTCTGGCCCTGGCCGACGTTCCACAGCAGCATCTGGCCGAGCGGCGCGGTGCGGTAGAAGGCGGGGCCGGTGTCGGCGTAGTGATGCGGCGCCTGGTTGGCCCAGGCCTCTCCGCCCACGGCGCCCCAGAGCTGGAACAGCAGGCCCGGCTGGGCCAGCAGCACGGCGGCCACGCCCAGCAGCATCTGGTTGCTGGCGCGGTGATAGGGGATCAGGATCAGGCCCAGCGGCGCGAGCACCATCAGGATGTCGCCGCGATAGACCAGGCTGTGGGCCAGGCCGATCAGGGCCAGCACCGCCATCCGCCAGGCGAAGCGGCCTGAAAAATCGACCCCGCGCCGATCGGCCTTGTCCATCAGCAGGAAGAAGCTGAGGCCAAAGCACAGGGTCAGCAGGCTGAACGCCTTGCCCATCAGGAAGGTGGTGAAGATCGTGTGGGTCAGGTTCTGCTGCGGCGCGGCCCAATAGATCTCGTACTGCTCGAACATGTGGACCATGTAGACGCCGATCAGGGCGAAGGCGCGCAGGGTGTCGATCAGCAGATTGCGCGCCGGCGCGGCCGTCATGGCGTTGGTCATGGTTTCCCCACCTTGTCCGATAGGACGTCCCCGGACGTCTTGGCGTCCTTGGCGAAAGCGCGACCTTGGCCAATCCGACGGCGCTGTCAATCGATTGCGGCTTTGAGCCCGCTGGCGCGGGGGGAGGTTCGTGTTAGGCTCGCCGCATGAATAGGCCGGTCGATCAAACTCAGGTGACGGTGCATATCAGCGCCGAGGACGCCGCTGACTTGCAGGCGCGGGTCGATCGCGGTGAGTTCGCGTCCCTGGACGAAGGCCTCGCCGCCGAGCTCGCGGAGCTCAGCTATCGCCGAGCGGCCGAGATCGTCGGCGGGTCCGAGAGGCTTGAAGCGCTACTCGACGAGCTGGAGGCCGAGGTCATCGATCAAGGCGATTGCGTCGATGGGCGGGCGTTCCTGTCCGAAATGCTCGCTGATCTGAAAGCCCAGGCCCAGGCCGCGGGAGAGTGAATCCCGACTATGTCCTGGCGAAGAGGGCTCAGCGCGATCTAAACCGCATTAGGGCCTATATCGCCAAGGATAGCCCCAAGGCCGCGGTGCATTTCATCGAGGGCCTCATCGAGGAGTTCGACCAGATCGCGGCCTTTCCTTTCATGGCTCAGGCCGTCGCGAGAAATCCCAGCTTCCGCCGGCTTCCCTACGGCGCTTACGTCATCTTCTATCAGGTGAGCGAACGGCAGGTCGTTATCCGCTCCATCGAGCATTCAGCGACTCTGAAATGACCAAGTACGATTTCGACGCCGTCGTGGTGGGGGCCGGGGCCGTGGGCCTGGCCTGCGGCTACGCCCTGGCCCGGCGCGGCCTGATGGTGGTGGTGCTGGAGGCCGAGGGCCACATCGGCCAGGGCGTCTCGTCGCGCAATTCCGAGGTGATCCACGGCGGGCTCTACTATCCGACCGGCTCGTTGAAGGCGCGGTTGTGCGTGCAGGGACGGCGGATGCTCTACGCGTTCCTGGATGCGCGCGGCATCGCCTACAAGCGCTGCGGCAAGCTGGTGGTGGCGACCAGCAACGACGAGATCCCGCGTCTCGACGCCATCTGGGACCAGGCGCTGGCCAACGACGTCGAGGGGATGGAGCGGATGACCGGCGAGGCGGCGCGGGCGCTGGAGCCTGGCCTCAACGCCCATGCGGCGCTGCTGTCGCCGGAAAGCGGCGTCTTCGCCAGCCACGATTACATGCTGGCCCTGCAGGGCGAGATCGAGGCCGCCGGCGGAGCAGTGGTGCTCTCGACGCCGTTCGAGGGCGCGGAGCCCTTCAAGGGCGGCGGCTTCAAGGTGCGGGCCGGGGGCGCGGACCCGACCAGCCTGACCTGCCGGCTGCTGGTCACCGCGCCGGGGCTGTCTTCGCAGGACGTCGCCGCTCGGATCGAAGGCTATCCCGCCGATCGCATCCCCAAGGCTCACTACGGCAAGGGCGTCTATTTCCGCCTGACCGGCAAGGCGCCGTTCCAGCGGCTGATCTATCCGCCGCCGATCCACGGGGCGCTGGGCACCCACTACCGCAACGACCTGGGCGGCCAGGCGGTGTTCGGGCCCGATCTCGAATATGTCCCGGCGCCCGACTACTCGATCGATCCCGCGCGGGCCGAGGCCTTCGCCGCCTATATCCGCAAGTTCTGGCCGGGCCTGCCCGACGGCGCCCTGACGCCCGACTACGCCGGCGTGCGGCCCAAGCTGCACGGTCCCGACGAGCCGCAGCCCGACTTCCAGCTGCGCGGCGTCGAGGATCACGGGTTCGAGGGGCTGATGGCGTTGTTCGGCATCGAAAGCCCCGGCCTGACCAGCTCGCTGGCGATCGGGGAGGAGGTCGCGGGACGATTGGGCGTCACGGGATCAACCGCCTAGCTCCCGCGTTGACACCGTCGCCGGGCGCCACGATGGTCCCGGCCCGTAAAGCCGCTCCCGGAGCCCGTCTTGAGCAACATCCTGCACGCCATGCTGGGCAAGGGGCTGGGCGGCCTGGAGCAGGTGTTCCTCGACTATCAGCCGATCCTGGAGGCGTGGGCCGAGCGCCATGGCGGGCGCTGCGTCGGCGTCGTGCGTCGAGGCGGCAAGATCGCGGCCGCCCAGGCCGGCCGGACCCCGCTGGCCACCATGCCGGCCCTGACCGACTGGGATCCGCTGACCGTCGGCGCCGCCAAGGCGGTGGTCAGCGCCACGCGGCCGGACCTGATCCTCAGCCACGGCCAGCGCCCCGCGCGGATCTTCGCCAAGGTCGCGCCGCCGAACGCGGTGCAGGCCGTCTGCGTGCACAAGCCGGCCTTCGATATCCGGCCGGGCGTCCATTATCTGTGCGTCGGCCAGCATCTTGCGCGGCTGGCGATCGAGCGCGGCGCGCCGAGCGACCATGTCCACTTCATCCCCAACGCCGTGAAGCCGCCGTCGGTCCGCGCGACGCCTTTCGCCGAGGACGGCAAGCCAATCCGCATCGTGGCCGCAGGCCGTCTGCATCCCAAGAAGGGCTTCGACGTCCTGATCCGCGCGGTCGGCAAGCTGCGCGCCTGGGACCTGGAGGTGGTCTGCGAGATCGCCGGCGAGGGCGGCGAGCGCGGCGCTCTGGAGGGTCTGATCCGCGAGCTCGACCTCGATCCGTGCGTGAAGCTGGTCGGCTGGCGTCAGGACGTGGCCGGCTTCCTGGCGGCCGGCGACCTCTTCGCCTTCCCCTCGCACCAGGAAGGATTCCCGCTGACCCTGCTGGAGGCGATGGGCGTGGGCCTGCCGGTGGTCGCCTCCGAGATCGCCGGGCCGATCGAGATGATCGATGAGGGCGTCAACGGCCGCCTCGTCCCGGAAGACGACCCCGACCGCCTGGCCGAGGCGCTGGGCGAGCTGATCGGCGACCGCGACGGCGCGCGTCGGATGGGTCAGGCGGCCCGCAAGCTGGTGCTGGAGGAGTACGGCCCCGAGCAGCTGGCGCGGCGCTTGGAAGCGGTGCTGGACGGAATGCTTTCGTAGACGGGCCGTAAGGCTTGATGCGAAGCGCGCTTGGGCGTATGACCCCCGTCCGTCCTGGCTATGGCTGGGTAGCTCAGATGGTTAGAGCGGTGGATTCATAACCCACAGGTCGGCGGTTCGATCCCGCCCCCCGCCACCAGGACGGACTGATTTTCCTTTAAAATCAAAGCTGATCAGCGCTAGGCGCCGACCGCCTTCTTGAGGATTTCGTTGGCGCGGCTCTGCCAGCCCGGACCGCTTTCACGAAGCTTGTCGAGCACGTCCTGATCCAGCCGCAGCGTCACCTGGCGCTTGGGGCGCTCGGATTTTGGCCGGCCGGGCTTGGTCAGCGTGCCGCTGGCGGGGCGGATGACGCGGCCGCCAATACTGAACTGGGCGCGCTCGAACATCTCGTCGGTCCATTCCGGCGCGTCATCCGGATCGATCCATGACGCGGCTGAATTTCCGTTGTTCCGGGTCACCTTGGTCCCCATCGGTGATTAATTTATGTAGCTACAAAAATGCCGTAGTGCACGTTAAGGCGCAACGCCGCCGCGCGTCGCTCGTTGTCGCGTCATGGCGCGCGCTCCCAAGGTCTTCACATGGTCGGACGGCTTCCACCGCTACACCGTGGCGGCGACCTCGCGCGCCAAGGCGCTGGCGGCCTGGGAGACCGACCGCGATCTCTTCAAGGAGGGCGTGGCCGTCGAAGCGTCGGACGCGCCCGACGCCAAGGCGGCCCTGGCCGCGCCCGGGGCGGTGATCCGCCGGGCCGAGGGCGGGCTGAAGGCCGCCGTCGACAAGCTGCCGAAGCCCAAGCCCAAGAAGGTCGACGACGCCGCCCAGGCCAAGCGCAAACAGGCGCTCGCCGAGGCCGAAGCCGCGCTCGAGGCGGCCGAGGGCGAGCAGCGCGACGCCGAGGCGGATCTGGAGCAGCGGCGTTGGGCCTTGGAAGCGGAGGCCAAGACGCTGGAGCGGTCCTGGACCGCCCGCCGCGCCAAGCTCAGGAAGACGGTCGAAGGGCTGCGGTCGCGATAGACGACGGGGCGTGGCCGCGCAGGCCGCGACGCTCCAGATAGTCCAGCAGCACGGCGGGATGGTCGGTCTGGACGATGCTGGCGCCCTGGGCGATCAGCCGCCCCCAGGCGCGGTCGGGATCGCGCAGCGCCTGGCGGTCGCCGGACTGGTCGAGCACGCCGCGCCAGCCCTTGGCGGCCAGGGTGTTGGTCCAGACGCGGATGCGAGCGGCGCGGGCGGCGTCGCGCACGGCCGCGAAGCCTGGGCCGCGCAGGGCGACGGTCTCGATGGCCGGGATCTGGCGCGCGCCCGAGGCTTGGCGCTGGGTGATGTCGGCGAGGTCGCCCGGCTTCCTGGCGGCCTTGGCCTCGACCATCGGCATGAAGGCCAGGTCCTGGTAGGGCGCCTGGTCGGCCAGGGGCGGCGCGCCGAAGCGGGCCTTGGCCTTGAACAGCACCCAGTCGGTCGCCTCGACGCGGCGGGCGATCGCGGCGGCCTCGGCGGCGTAGGGGCCCTTGAGGTCGATATTGACCAGGATGCGGCCGCGCGCGGCGGCGAGGAAAGCCTCCAGCGTCGGCGGCGCTTCGTCCTGGCCCTCCTTCAGGCGCAGCGCCTGGATCTGGGCGAGGGTCAGATCGGCGACGCGGCCCTTGCCGTCGGTGGTCCGATCGACCTTGGCGTCGTGCAGGATGACCAGCTGGCCGTCGCGCGTGCGCCGCACATCGATCTCGACCAGGTCGACGCCCAACGCGACGCAGCGCTCGAGCGCGGCCAGGGAGTTCTCGGGAACGGCGTGATCGAAGCCATGGCCAGGCGCGGCGCGGTGGCAGGCGCGGTGGGCGACCACCAGGACGCCGTCTCCGGGATCGTAGAGGCGTTCGCGCAGTCCCGACGCGGAGACTGGCGCGGCTGCGACGCACAGCGCCAGGACGATCGGAACAGACAGCAGACGCACGCTCAAGGCCCCCCAGCCTTCAAACCCATGGCCGAGTCACGCGACAGGCGTGCGGCGATCCGGGCTCAGGGATGTGACGGCGCCGCGGCGGCCGCCCCTCAGGTGGGGATGCGCGATTTGTGGTCCAAGGGCGCTGTGTTCGCCCGGGGCCGGCTCACGCCTTGCGAAAGCCCCGCAGCACATTGGCCTCGGTGCTGAGCTGGAGCTGGGCGTAGTCGATGCGCGGCGTGTCCGAGAACAGCAGGTAGTAGTACTTCATCTGCTCGGACCACCAGTAGCCGGGGCAGTTGTCGCCCTGGGTCATCGGCCGCGTCGTGATGTCCTTCAGCGCCGTGTAGCCGAAGGCGGCGCGGCTGGTGGCCTTCATCTGCCGATAGTGGATCGCCGCCAGCTGGCGATAGCGCTCGTCGCGATCGAGCAGCCAGAGGTTCAGGCAGGCGTCGGGATATTCCGGGCGCAGGCCGGTGTGCTTGCGGCGCGGCTGGCGGGTGGCGACGTCGATCGATTCCGGGATCACGCCGAAGGTCGCCTGCAGCTCGGTGAAGGACGCCAGGTAGTCGTCGCCCTCGGCCTTGTGGCCCACCTGGCCCAGCAGGCCGGCATAGTAGGCGGCCAGCTCGCTCTGGGTGGTGTTCAGCACCGCGCCGGTCGCGTAATCGACCATCGGGAACCACAGGCGGCCGTCATAGCGCTTGGCCTGGTGGGCCAGCTGCGCGTCCACGCACTCCCGCGCCCAGCGCTTGCAGTCCTGGTCGCCGAACAGCTCCCAGGCGTCCCACAGGTATTCGTAGAAGCTGTCGGCATAGACATCGATGCTGGCCGAGCGACTGATGTAGGCGCCGGTGCGGGCGTCGATGTTGGCGGCCATCAGTCCGATGTTGGAGCGCCGGTCCAGGGCGTGCTTCATGGCCCGCTTGGCGACGTCGAAGTAGCGGCGGTCGCCGGTCAGCTGGCCCAGCACCCCGAACTCGGTGATGTAGGTGCCGATCTCGGCCAGGTTGGTCTCGGGATCGCGAACGGCGCCGGTCTTCAGGTTCACATAGCGCCAGGGCAGGCCGTGCGGCGAGGCGTCGAAGGCCTTCATCAGCCGGTCGGCCAGGTCCTTGGCCTTGGCCAGCAGCACCGGATCGCCGCAGGCCAAGTGCGCCGAGATCAGGCCGCCGACCAGGCGGATATTGGTCTCGAAGACCTGGGCCTCGCCGTCGACGTCGAAGTCGAGCGAGGTCTTCACCCAGTCGACGCCGGCCTGGAACTCCTCGTCGAGGCCCATGATCCACAGGGTGTCCAGCGCCTCGACCAGCGACAGGCCCAGGTCATGGCCCTCGATGAAGAACGAGCGCGAGGTCCCGCTGACGGGATTGATCTCGTCCTTGCCCCAGGCCTTGGCGACATAGCCGCGCCAGGCCCACTGGAATTCCGAGCGGACGTCGGCGGCCAGGGCCTTCCAATCCTCCTTGGCGGCGGCGGCCAGCGCCGGCGCGGACAGAAGCGTGGCGCCCAGCGAGGCCAGGGTCGAGCGGCGCGTGAGTCGGGCAAGGGTCATGCAAGAGCTTACCGAGCCGCGCGGGCGGCGGAAAGCGGCCGGCCAGGATCACGACATCCCGGCCGGCAAGGCGGCTGGCGGGTGGGGACGCCAGTTTGCTCTTGGAGGGAATGACGACACCGGCGGGCGGGCGCCGCCATATGCGGGATCAATTTCCGGTGGACGAAGGACGGACGGCCCTCAGCCCTGGCCCAGCACGCCGCCTTCATGGGCTTCGGGCAGGCGGGCGTTCAGGCGGCAATGCAGCCCCTCGGGGCGATAGTCCATCACCGCCTCGCCCTTCAGCTCGCCGCGCAGGCTGCGCTCGATCAGGCGCGAGCCGAAGCCCTTGCGGGTCGGCGGCGAGACCGGCGGTCCGCCGACCTCGT
The DNA here is from genome assembly GCA_041905125.1 of Caulobacter sp. Taxonomy (GTDB): domain Bacteria; phylum Pseudomonadota; class Alphaproteobacteria; order Caulobacterales; family Caulobacteraceae; genus Caulobacter. The sequence continues at coordinate 9,865 of JAYRLX010000020.1, forward strand.
CCCAGACCACCTCCAACGCCCGCGCCTCCGGATCGTAGGTCCAGAAGAGGCGCACCCGGCCCGTGGCGTTGGACAGGGCGCCGTACTTCAGCGCGTTGGTCGCCAGTTCGTGGAAGGTCAGGGCCATCGTCAGGGCGCCGCCGGGCTGCAGCCAGACCGAAGGGCCCTCGATGCTGACCCGCGCGCCGGCCTCGTCGAACGGCTGCAGGGCGCGCTCGGCCACCTCGCGCAGCTCGGCGCCGTGCCAGCTCTCGCGGGTCAGGATGTCGTGCACGCGCGACAGGCCCAGAAGGCGCGCCTCGAACTTCTCGAAGGCCACGACCGGATCGGGTTCGTTGCGCAGGGTCTGGGAGGCCATCGACTGGACGGTGGCCAGGGTGTTCTTCACCCGGTGGTTCAGCTCGTTGATCAGCAGGCGCAGCTGGGCCTGGTAGCGGCCCTGCGCGTCCTCGGCCTGCTTGCGGGCGCTGATGTCGGAGATGATCGCCAGGATATAGGCCGGCTGGCCGTCGACCCGGACCATCGAGGCGGTCAGGTGGATCCACAGGTCGCCGCCCGGGATCAGCACCCGACGCTCGGCCGAGCAGGTCTCGGCCTCTCCGGCCAGCAGCTTGGCCGCGCTTTCCATCGTGGCGTCCAGCGAGTCCGGATGCATCAGGTTCTGCAAGGTCGCGCCGAGCAGCGTCTCGCGGTCGCGGCGCAGCAGGGCGCAGAAGGAGTCGTTGGCCTCCAGCACCGCGCCGGTCGGCGTCAGCCGCGCGACGCCCATCGCCGCCTGGTCGAAGACCGCGCGATAACGGGCCTCGGCCGCTTCCAGCTTCAGGCGGGCCTGGATGTTGGCGGTGACGACCTCGGTGTAGAGCACCAGGCCGCCGATCTCGCCGCCGTCGGTGCGCCACGGCGCCATGGACCAGCGGATCCACTCGGTGCGGCCGTCGCGGTCGACATAGGGGTCGCCCTCGTGATGCAGCTCGACGCCTTCGGCCAGGACGCGGGCGTGCAGGTCGCGCCACTTCTGGGGGATCTCGGGAAAGGCGTCGTAGTGCCGACGGCCGATCAGCGGCATGTCGGCGGGCAGGCGCTGGTCGGTCAGGTACTGCCGCGAGGCGGCCAGATAACGCATCTGGCTGTCGAAGATCGCGATGCCCAGCGGCGCGTGCTTCAGCGCGGTGGTCACGCTGGGCGACGCGGACAGAGGCGGAGCGTCTTCGATCATCCCGGTCATCGTATCGGCGTCAGCGCTCCCGTCGACTGACTTTGCGGCGAGTAAATCGTAACGCGGTTCGCGTCATCCCGTTACCGGAAACACGCGGGTCTGCTTGACGACGCCATAGGCGAAGCTGGTGTCGATCGAGGCGATGCCCGGGATGGCGTGCAGCTTGCGGCGCATGAAGTCCTCATAGGCTTCCAGGCTGTCGACGATCACCCGCAGCAGGTAGTCGTCGCCGCCGGCCAGCAGGAAGCAGTCCAGGATCTGGTCGATCCGCGCCACCGCCGTCTCGAAGCCCTGGATCAGGTCCTGGCCGTGGCGGTCCAGCCGCACGCGGACGAAGACGGTGATCGGCAGGCCGTAGGCCTTCTGGTCGACGAGGGCGGTGTAGCCCGTGATCACGCCCTCGGCCTCGAGGTTGCGGACCCGGCGCAGGCAGGGCGAGGGCGAGAGGTTCACCCGCTCGGCCAGCTCCTGGTTGGTCAGGCGGCCGTCCTTCTGCAGCTCGCGGATGATCTGGCGGTCCTTGGCGTCCATGAGCGGTCTCTTGAGCAGAATCTGCCAAAAGAGAACCCTATCGTGGCAGAATTCGCAATCCGCGGCGCCGCATCCGGGCTCACAGTGGCCGCAAAAAGGGAGCGATCCATGCGCGGCGATCAAGGCGGCTTTTCCACTCGGGCCATCCATGCGGGCTATGACCCCGCCGATGAGCACGGCGCGCTGACCCCGCCGGTGCACCTGACCTCGACCTTCGCCTTCGAGAGCGCCGAGGCCGGCGGCGAGATGTTCGCCGGGACGCGGGCAGGCCACTTCTATTCGCGCATCTCCAATCCGACGACCGACCTCCTGGAGCGCCGCCTGGCCAGCCTGGAGGGCGGCGAGGCGGCCGTCGCCACGGCCTCGGGCATGGGGGCGATCACGGCGGTGCTGTGGAGCTTCCTGCAGGCCGGGGACGAGGTGATCACCGACCAGACGCTGTACGGCTGCACCTTCGCCTTCATGCGCGACGGCCTGACCCGGTTCGGCGTCACCGTGCGCCAGGTGGACATGACCGATCCGCGGGCCCTGGCCGCCGCGATCTCGGACAGGACGCGGATCGTCTATTTCGAGACCCCGGCCAATCCGAACATGCGCCTCGTCGACATCGCCGCGATCAGCGCGATCGCCCGCGCCGCTGGCGCCAAGGTGGTGGTCGACAACACCTACGCCACGCCGGTGGTCACCCGCCCGCTGAGCCTGGGCGCCGACGTCGTCGTCCATTCGGCGACCAAGTATCTGGGCGGCCACGGCGACCTCGTGGGCGGGATCGCCGTCGGCGGCGTCGAGGACATGCGCCGCGTGCGCCTGGTGGGCGTCAAGGACATGACCGGGGCGGTGATGTCGCCGTTCACCGCCTTCCTGGTGCTGAGGGGTCTGAAGACGCTGTCGCTGCGCATGGCCCGGCACGGCGAGAGCGCCCAGGCCGTCGCGCGCTGGCTGGAGACGCATCCGGCGGTCGCGGCGGTGTTCTATCCGGGCCTGGCCGGCTTTCCGCAGCACATGCTGGCGGCGCGGCAGATGGCGCACGGCGGCGGCATGATGGCCTTCGAGCTGAAGGGCGGCCACGCGGCGGGCGTCGCGATGATGAACCGCCTGGCCCTGATCCGCCGCGCCGTCTCGCTGGGCGACGCCGAGACGCTGATCCAGCACCCGGCCAGCATGACCCACTCGACCTACACGCCGGCCGAGCGCGCCGAGGCGGGCATCGGCGAGGGCCTGGTGCGGCTGTCGGTCGGGCTGGAGGACGTCGCCGACATCCTGGCGGATCTGGAGATGGCGCTGGAGCCCGAGCGCATCGCGGCGCTTGCTTAAGGGCGCGGTCGCACTCCGGAAACCTTCATTTTCCATAGCCGGTTAACCGCGTCGTGCGCTTATCCAGGACATGGCGAAACCTGCTGTTGAGAGCGACCGGCGAAGCGGTCCGCGGCTGCCCACGAACCGCTCGGGCAAGGTCCTGTGCGGGGCCTTCGCCTGGGACTGCGTGATCCGCGATCTCTCGCCCCAGGGCGCCAAGGTGCAGATGCTGGCCAGCGCCGCGCCGCCCAGCCAGGCCCAGTTGGTCGACCTGGTCGCCGGTCAGGCCCACGATGTGATGGTGGCCTGGCAGAAGGAGCGCGAGGTGGGGATGCGGATCGTGCGGACCTACGACCTGCGCGGCCTGGCCCCCGCCGCCGTCGGAACCGCCAAGCGCATCTGGCAGGCCTTCCGCGCCGAAGCGCCGACGGGCTGATCGGATCCCAGACATGACAAAGACCTCGGTTGAGCGGGCCGAGGTCTCGTCAAAATCACGGAAACGGGAAAGTCGCCGCCTTTAGGCGACTTCGGTCCGCTGGGCTTCGTCGGCCATGGCGCGGACCAGGTCGAGCACCTGGCGGCGAACGCGGCCGCGACCGATGCGCGGGAACACCTCGGCCAGTTCCAGGCCTTCCGGCGTGGTCAGGAACTCCTGCACCACCTTTTCGGCGTGCTGGGTGGTGGCGTCGATCTCGGCGCCGCTCATCGGATCGGCCAGACCTTCGAAGAAGAACGAGACCGGGACCTGCAGGGTCTTGGCGATGTCGTACAGCTTGCTGGCGCTGACGCGATTGGCGCCGCGCTCGTATTTCTGGACCTGCTGGAAGGTCAGCCCCAGGGAGTCCGCAAGCTGCTCCTGGCTCACGCCCATCAGCTTACGGCGCATCCGCACCCGGCCGCCCACATGCAGGTCGACGGGGTTGGGGCGTCGGCCTTCGGTATCTTCGCTCATCTGTAAATCCGCCTCCAACGGTTGTTCGGGCAAAATGACACGACCGTGACGTCGGTGGAAGCGAGCGTGGCCTGGGCGCGGCGTTAGGTCGCGATAGCAAAGCTTGTCGCGAAGGCCCGCGAAATAGGCGGAGCGCCCGGCTGGATCGCTTGCCACGGCCATGAGGAAGGGTCAGCATCCAGCCATGGACACGGCGGAACAACGCTACCGCAGCTTCGCGGCCTTCTACCCGTTTTACCTGACCGAACACGCCCATCCGGTCAGTCGACGGCTGCACGTGATCGGCACGAGCTTGGTGGTCATCTGCCTGGCGCTGGGCGTCCTGCGCGACTGGCGGTTCTTCATCGCCGCGCCGCTAGTGGGCTATGGCTTTGCCTGGGTGGGCCACTTCGTCTTCGAGAAGAACCGCCCCGCGACCTTCAAATATCCGCTCTACAGCCTGATGGGCGACTTTCGGCTGTGGTTCGAGACCGTGACGGGCCGCCGCAGGTTCTAGAACGCGGTGTAGGGGGACCGGTCAAGCCGCCCGAGCGCGCTCTAAGTATATGAATTAGAGCGTGTTTATCTGGTTTAGATGGTTCCGTCTAAACCAGGCGGGCCTTAAGCCGCCTCGATCTCGGAGGTCTCGTCCTCGCCGCCCAGCAGGGCGCTGAGCACCACGGCCAGGCGCTCGGGCTTGATCGGCTTTTCGACGACGTCCTGCATGCCGGCGGCGATGTAGGTCTGGACGTCGAGCGGGTCGGCGTTGGCGGTCAGGGCAACCACGGGCGTCTGGCCGACCCGGCCGCCCATGTCGCGGATCGCGCGGGTGGCGGCCACGCCGTCCATGCGCGGCATCTTGATGTCCATCAGGATCAGGTCGAAGCGGCCGCCGCGCGCCATGTCGATGGCCTCGACCCCATCGACGGCCTGCTCGGAGGTGCAGTCGAACATGTCGCACAGCGCCTCGGCGACCATCCGGTTGGTGGCGTTGTCGTCGACGATCAGGATGTGGGCCGCGCGGGCCGAGAGGGTCGGTTCGCTGCCGTGCGCCGCGATCGTATCGACGGCGCGGGCGATCAGCGAGAAGCCCACGGTGACGCCGGCGCCGCGATTGGCCTCGGCGTGCAGCGGCGCGCCCATGGCTCGCATGATGCGGCGCGCCAGGGCCAGGCCGACGCTGAGGGCGATTTCGCTGCGGTCCTGCAGGTTGGGCTGGCCCATGGGCCCCGCCAGGCGCGCCAGGCGCTCCTCGGCGTCGTGACCGGCGGTGTTGTCGCGCACCTGGCCGTCCAGGCGCACGAGGTCGCCCTCGAGCCGCGCGGTCAGGCGAACCTCGATCATGCCGCGGCCACCGGCCAGGGCGTTTTCGACCAGGATGTCGAAGACCTGCATCAGGCGCTCGCCGTCCAGCTCCACGCCGCACTCGGGATCGCCGTCGTAGGAGACCAGCAGGGTGGAGCCGCCGTCCTGGGCGCGGTGGGCCCAGCGGGCTTCCAGGGCGTCGGCCAGGTCGCGCAGGCGCGTGGGCTCGGGCTTGAAGGCCAGGTGGCCCTGGGCCGAGCGGTGCAGGTCGATCGCGCGGCCGACCGTCTCGCTCATGTCGCGGCTGGTGTCGCTGATCGCGCGGACGAAGGCGGCGGCGTCGGGGGTCAGGCGTTGTTGCTCGAGGCGCGCGGTGATGGCCAGGACGCCGTCCAGGTGATCGCCGATGTCCATGGCCATGCGCTCGATCAGCGCGCGGGCGTCGCGGGCCTCGTTCCGGCGTCGCTGGTGGACGCTGAGCAGCGAGGTCAGGCCGCCGACGCCGACATAGCGGCCGGCGTCGTCGATCGCGACATAGGCGGTGCGGAACACGGGCTGGGCGCTGTCGCGCAGCGAGTCGACGAAGGCGTTGGCGTCGCTGTCGGCCGGTACGATTCGCGGCGTGGAGTCCATGACCGCGACGATGGGCGTGGCGGCCAGGGCTTCGCCGGCCACGCGCATCATGCCCTGCAGGACGTCGCGATAGACGATGCCGATCGGGCGCTCTTCCTGGATCACGGCGAGGGCGGCCGCCGTCGGATCGGCGTCGAACATCGCTGCGACCTCGGCGCAGGACGCGACGGGCGCGACGGGCTCGCGCTTCTCGATCAGACGTGAAAGCGTTTCCATTCGGGACTTCGCCAGGACCTATAGGCGGGCAACTTGCCCTTTGCGGCCTTGCAGAGTCGTTAAGTCCGCCCCGCGCGCGGTGTCGCGGACGCCCTGAGGGGCTTCGGAAGAGCAAAAAAGAAGGCGGAGCCCGGGAGCTCCGCCTCGCAAGTTCCGGGGTTACAGACTGCTCGCTACCAGGACTTGGTGATCGCGATCCCGTAGAGGCGCGGCTCGCCGGTGATCACGTTGGTGAACAGGCCCGAGCTGTCGTCGGTGGTGTAGGCGTCGACGATGGGCAGCTTGTTGCCGATGTTCTTGACGTAGGCGTCGATCGACAGGCCCCACTCGGGCTTCTCGACCTTCAGGGTCAGGTTGCCGTTGTCCCAGGCCTTCAGGCGGTCGTACTCGGTATTGTAGACCCGGGCGTACTGCTTGGTCTGGCGGTAGTAGTCGCCGCGGACCGTCGCCGACCAGCCGTCCGACAGCTCGAAGGTGTATTGGGCCCCGATCGAGGCGGTCCAGTGCGGCGAGTTGGGCAGCTCGTTGCCCGACAGGTTGGCCGCCGTCCCTTCGATCGAATAGCCCGAGCCGTAGGTGTAGAGGCCCGTGGCGTTGGCCAGGAAGGCCGCCGAGGCCGCCGGCAGTCCCGCGCCGCCGGCCGCGGCCGGGGCGGACAGGAACGCCTGGTAGGCCGCCGCGCCCGAGCAGGCCCAGGGCAGGGTGGCCCCCGCGCCGGCCCCGATGATCGTGGCGACGCCGGCGGTGGTCAGCACGCAGTTGGCGCCGACCGCCGACGAGTTGGGGCCCACCTTCACGACCGTATAGGCCGGGTTGGACTGGGTCCGGTTCATCGTGTCGATCGAGGTGTCGCCGCTGCCGATCTTGGTGTGCAGGTAGCCCAGGTTGGCGTTGAGCTTCAGGTTGCGGACCGGCGACCAGATCGTCTCCAGCTCCAGGCCGTAGACCTTGGCGTCGACGTTCTCGTTGACCGAGGTCCGGTTCACGATCTTCGAGATCTGGTACCCCTTGTAGTCGTAGGTGAAGCCCGTCGCGTTGAAGAGCAGGCTGCCGCCGAGCAGGGTGTTCTTGGTGCCGACCTCGAAGGCGTTGACGAATTCGGGGTCGAAGGTCTGGCGGATGCCGACCGAGTTGGCCGGCACGCCCGGATTGATGCCGCCGCCCTTATAGCCCTTGGAGTAGAAGGCGTAGAGCAGGGTGTCGTCGGTGAAGCCCAGGTGCGCCTTGTAGTCGACGCCGAAGCGGCCGGTCGTTTCATTGAAGCGGGCGCGCTGGTCCGGATTGGTCGGGTTCAGCGTCAGGCCGTAGCCCGCCGCCAGCAGCACGGTCGAATAGTTCTTCACCGCCTTCTTGTCGCGCGTCTGACGCAGGCCCAAGGTGAACTTCAGGTCGTCGTTGACCTGGTAGTAGACCTCGCCGAGCAGGGCGTCCGACACCAGGGTGTAGGGCGTGCGGTTCAGATAGTAGTTGTGGCCGTCGCCGGTCGGATCGGCCGATGTGTCGATGCCGATACAGCGGGCGTTGGTCGCCGGCGTGCAGTTCGGATTGCCGGTGTTGGAGTAGTTCAGGGCCAGCGACGACAGGGTCAGCGAATTGCCGATCACGTAGTAGTCGGTCAGCGTCCGGTAGGTGAAGTGGATGCCGCCGACGGTGAAGTTGATCGGACCGTCGAAGGCCGATTGCAGACGGATCTCCTGGCTGAACTGCTCGGAGCGGCCGGACGAGACGTCGATGGTCGTGAACTTGTTGGTGTTTCCGACCTGCGGGTCGTTGAAGAAGCCGCCCGGCGTGAACGGGGTGTTGTTGAACGGCACCGGCGAGACGTTCCGGTTGTAGTCCTGCTTCGTGTAGATGCTGCCCTTGCTGTAGGCGGTCATCGAGGTCAGGGTCAGGGCGTCGGTCAGATCGTAGTTCAGCGTGAACTGATAGACGTTCGAGCCCGAGCGGTAGATCGGATCCAGCGCCGTCTCGATCTCGCGCAGGTTGGTCGTGGTCGTGTCGCCCAGATTGGCGTCACCCCCGGTGAAGCCGAAGATGTTGCCCAAGAGGCCCGTCAGGGTGCCCGAGGTGTTGACCGTGCCATAGGCGCTGGCGCCGTAGATCGAGGCGGGCAGACAGCCTTGGGTCAGGAAGCCGCGCGCCGCGCCGGTGGGCACGCCGCCGACCGTGGCCGGTCCGTTGTCCTTGGTGCAGAGCTGCTTGCCCGTGCGGGCCCGGCTGTCGTTCTCGTGGAAGCGTTCCCACAGGAAGTTGGTGCGCAGCTTCTCGGTCGGATTGAACATCACCTGGACGCGGGTCGAATAGAGGTCCCGGTCGTCGACGACGTTCTTCGTGAAGGTGTTGGTGACGAAGCCGTCGCGCTTCAGCGTGGCGCCCGACAGGCGGATCGCCAGCTTGTCGCCGAAGATCGGCACGTTGAGCATGCCGCGCAGGCGGATGGCGTTGTAGTTGCCGTATTCGGCGCGGGCGTTGGCTTCGAAGTGGTCGGTGGGCTTGGCGGTGATCACATTGACCACGCCGCCGGTGGCGTTGCGGCCGTAGAGCGTGCCTTGCGGGCCGCGCAGCACTTCCACCCGCTCGACGTCGTAGAATTCGGATTCGAACAGATTGCCCGACTGCATCGGGGCGTTGTTCATGTGGACGCCGACGCCCTGGTCGGCCGAGGCCCCGACGGCCTTGGCCCCGATGCCGCGGATCTGGAAGTTGAAGCTATTGGTGAAGTTGCTACGGGCGAAGCTGACGTTCGGGATCGCCTGCTGCAGGTTGGGCCCCCCGTCGATCTTCTGCGCTTCCAGCGAGTCCTGGCTGAAGGCGCCGACACCGCGATCGGTACGTCCTGAAGCGCCTCTTCCCTCTTTTGGGCGGTGACGACCAGCTCTTCGATGACCGTTCCACCCTGCTGGGCGGTCTGTTGTTGAGCGAAAGCGGGGACGGCGAAGGCCGAGAGCACGGCCGCCGAAGCGCCCATGGTCAACAGGCTCCGCATACGCAGAGTTTGCGACATTGAATTCCCTCCCTGACGCAAGCGGCGCCTTATGGGTGGGCCTGGGTGCGTCGATGTTTCCTCGGCGCCGTACTGTTTTTCACCACGCGGGCGTACGGCGGGCCCATCGCAGCATTGGAAGATTGCATACTTGCGTTCTCTGACTGTCAACTGGCCGCGATGTAAGTGATCGTCGATAGGTTACGCCTTTTCACTTAAAATCCGGCTTCGTTGTCCGGAGTCATACAAGTGAAGGTTGGATTAGAAGATTGGGTTTGTGGCTTCCGTAACGTAAATTTCCGGGGCGTAACGCGACTCGATCCCGCTATTCATGAGCAGAAGCGGAAATGTCGCCGCAAGAATTCGACTCGCTTCGTGGTCGGAGTATTGGCGTCGCGCGGACGACGCCGGCTGGCGGGCGCCCTGCCGGTTCCGGCGGAAGCTCGGCTCGTGTAGAGGAGGGCGCATGTTCCCCTTCCCGAAAAGCGAGCGCCGCGCATGAGCCCGCAAGAGCGCCCCTTCGCCGATCAAGCCGCCCTGGTCCTGTTCTCCGGCGGCCAGGACAGCAGCGTCTGCCTGGCCTGGGCCCTGGAGCGGTACGGCCGCGTCGAGACGGTCGGCTTCGACTACGGCCAGCGCCACGCGGTCGAGATGGAGGCCCGCCAGGCCGTGCGCCGCGAGATCGCCGCCCGCTTCCCGCAATGGGCCGACCGCCTGGGCGAGGACCATGTCCTCGACATCCGGAGCTTCGGCGCCGTCGCCCAGTCGGCCCTGACCGCCGACCGCGCCATCGAGATGACCGAGCGCGGCCTGCCCTCGACCTTCGTGCCGGGGCGCAACCTGGTGTTCCTGATCTACGCCGCCGCCCTCGCTGACCGGCGCGGGATCGACGCCCTGGTCGGCGGCATGTGCGAGACCGACTTCTCGGGCTATCCGGACTGCCGCCGCGACACGCTGGACGCCATGCAGAGCGCCCTGAACCTTGGCATGGACCGCAATTTCCGCGTCGAGACGCCCCTCATGTGGCTGACCAAGGCCCAGACCTGGGCGCTGTCCAAGGCCCTGGGCGGCGAGGACCTGGTCCGGCTGATCGTCGAAGAAAGCCACACCTGCTATCAGGGCGAACGCGGCGTGCTGCACCCCTGGGGCCACGGCTGCGGCGTCTGCCCGGCCTGCGAACTGCGCGAGAAGGGCTACGCTGAGTGGGACGCGGCGGGGCGCCAAAGTCTCCCTTCTCCCCTTGCGGGAGAAGGTGGCGGCGAAGCCGTCGGATGAGGGGTTGAAAGTCTTGTCCGATATCGCCCGCGCGACCCCTCACCCGACCCGCTGCGTGGGCCACCCTCTCCCGCAAGGGGAGAGGGCGCGATGACCTATTCGGTGAAAGAAATCTTCCTGACCCTGCAGGGCGAGGGCGGCCAGGCGGGCAAGGCGGCGGTGTTCTGCCGCTTCTCCGGCTGCAACCTGTGGAGCGGCCGCGAGCAGGACCGCGCCAAGGCCGTCTGCACCTTCTGCGACACCGACTTCGTCGGGACCGACGGCGAGAACGGCGGCAAGTTCGCCACGGCCGAGGATCTGGCGGCGGCGGTCGAGGCCCAGTGGACCGGCGGACCGGACGACCGCCTGGTGGTCTGCACCGGCGGCGAGCCCTTCCTGCAGCTGGACGAGGCGGCGATCGCGGCCCTGCACGCGCGCGGCTTCCAGATCGCGGTCGAGAGCAACGGCACGCTTCCCGCGCCGCCCGGGATCGACTGGATCTGCATCAGCCCCAAGGCCGACGCGCCCGTGGTCCAGACCTCGGGCCAGGAGCTGAAGCTGGTCTTCCCGCAGGCCAAGGCCATGCCGGAGCGCTTCGCGGACCTGGATTTCGAGCGCTTCTACCTGCAGCCGATGGACGGACCGGACCGCGACGCAAACACGCAATTGGCCGTCGCCTATTGCCTTTCGCACCCACAATGGCGTTTAAGCGTCCAGACACACAAATATCTCGGCCTGCCCTGACGGATAAGGCGCTCGACTTGGTGACAGGGTCGTCGCGCTAGAGCCTCCCAGGCCTAGTCAAAGAAGCGACATATGAAGCCCGTCTTCGAGATCACGAAGGCCGCGTATTTCGACGCGGCCCATTACATCGAGCAAGGTCCGGCGGACCATCGCTATCGCAAGCTGCACGGCCACTCGTTCAAGGTCGAGGCCAGCGTTAAGGGCGAGATGGCGGAGGCCGGCTGGGTCGCCGACCTGGACACCCTGGACGCGGCCCTCAAGGCCGTCGCCGCCGAGCTGGACCACGGCCTGCTGAATGAGAAGCCGGGCCTGGAGACGCCGACCCTCGAGCGCCTGTGCCTCTATTTCGCTGAACGCCTGAAGGTCCAGTTCCCGGGCCTGTCGCGCGTGGAGCTGTCGCGCCCGACCATCGGCGAGCGCTGCGTGCTGGCGCTGTGATGAGTTTCTTCCTCCCCCTTCATGGGGGAGGGGGACCGGCGAACGCCGGTGGAGGGGGCTTTCGGGACGCACAGCGCAAGTTGCCGGACCCCCTCCGTCTCGATGCGTATTCGCATCGAGCCACCTCCCCCTAATGGGGAGAAAGTGAAGCCCCTCTAGCGCTTGTCCTTGTCCTTGCGGCTGTCGCCGGGGATCACCGCGCGACCGGCGGCGCCCACCGCCTTGCCGCCGACCTTGGCCGCGCCGCCGACGACCGCGCCGGTGACGCCGATCGCCGTGCCGGCCACCGCCGCGG
>JAYRLX010000396.1:0-3735 GCA_041905125.1 Caulobacter sp.
CCCCTCGGACGAGCCCTCGCGGCCCAGGCCGGACTCCTTCACCCCGCCGAACGGCGCGACCTCGGTGGAGATCAGGCCTTCGTTGATCCCGACCATGCCGGCCTCGATCTTCTCGGCCACGCGCCAGCAGCGGGCGACGTCGCGGCTGTAGAAGTAGGACGCCAGGCCGAACGGCGTGGCGTTGGCGAGGTCGATGGCTTCTGCTTCCGTCTCGAACTTCACCACCGGCGCGACCGGGCCGAAGATCTCCTCGTTGAACAGGCGCATGTCCGGCGTCGCGCCGGACAGCACGGTCGGCTGGTAGAAGAGGCCGCCCAGCGAATGGCGGTCACCGCCGACCACCGCCTTGGCGCCGCCGGCCACGGCCTCGCGGACCAGGGCCTCGACCTTCTGGATGGCCTTCTCGTTGATCAGCGGGCCAATCTGGACGCCCTCGCCCGTCCCCGGCCCGACCTTCATCGCCGCGACCTTTTCGGCGAGGCGCGCGACGAAGGCGTCGTGGATGCCCGACTGCACGATCAGCCGGTTGGCGCAGACGCAGGTCTGGCCGGTGTTGCGGTACTTGGAGGCGATCGCGCCGTCGACGGCGGCCTCCAGGTCGGCGTCGTCGAAGACGATGAAGGGCGCGTTGCCGCCCAGCTCCAGGGAGAGCTTCTTCATCGTGCCGGCGCACTGCTCGTACAGCACCTTGCCGATCGGGGTGGAGCCGGTGAACGACAGCTTCCGCACCCGGCCGTCCTCGCACAGCGTCTTGCCGACGGCGCTGGAGTTGGTGGTCGTCACCACGTTCAGCACGCCGGCCGGCACGCCCGCCTCCACCGCCAGGCGGGCGATGGCGAGCGCGCACAGCGGCGTCTCGGCGGCCGGCTTGACCACGACAGTGCAGCCCGAGGCCAGGGCCGGCCCGACCTTGCGGGTGATCATGGCGATCGGGAAGTTCCACGGCGCGATGGCGGCGCACACGCCGACCGGCTGCTTGATCGAGGCCAGGCGCTTGCCGGGCATCGGCGTCGGGATGGTGTGGCCGTAGGCGCGCTTGGCCTCGTCGGCGAACCAGTCGATGAACGCCGCGCCGTAACTGACCTCGCCCTTGGCCTCGGCCAGCGGCTTGCCCTGCTCGGCCGTCATCAGACGGGCCAGGTCGTCGGCGTGGGCGAGCATCAGGTCGCTCCACTTGCGCAGGATCGCCCCGCGCTCCTTGGCGGTCCGCGCGGCCCAGGCCGGGAAGGCGCGGTGGGCCGCGTCGATGGCCAGTTTCGTCTCGTCGGCGCCCAGGTCGGCGACCTCGGCGATCACCGTCCCGTCGGCCGGATTGAGCACATCGAAGGTCTTGTCGCCCTGGACCCACAGGCCGTCGATGAAGGCTTCGGTTTCAACGAGATTGAGAGTGGTCATGGAGGCTACCTCAGCGTCACGGACACCGACTTCAGGTCGGCGTACTTGTGCAACGCATGAAGGCTGCGGTCGCGGCCGAAGCCCGACTGCTTGAAGCCCCCGAACGGCATGGTGATGTCGCAGGCGTCCCAGCCGTTGACCCACACCAGCCCCGCCTTCAGCCGGCGGGCGCCGCGCAGGGCGCGGTTAACGTCGGAGGTCCACAGGCCGGCGGCCAGGCCGTAGACGGTGTCGTTGGCCAGGGCGACGGCCTCGTCCTCGGTGGTGAAGCTCATCACCCCCAGCACCGGGCCGAACACCTCCTCGCGGGCCAGGGCGTGGCTGGGCTGCAGGCGGTCGAAGATGGTCGGCTCGACATAGAAGCCGCCGGTCTCCTTCAGCACCTGGCCGCCGCCCAGCACACGCCGCGCGCCTTGCGTGCCGGCGATGGCGATGTAGCCGAGGGCGGTGTTCATCTGCCGCTCGCTGACCATGGCGCCGAACTGGGTCGAGGGGTCCAGCGGATCGCCGATCTTCATGCCCTTGGCGACCTCGGCGACGCGCTCGACGAAGGCCTCCTTGATCGAGGCCTCGACCAGCAGGCGCGAGGCGGCGGTGCAGACCTCGCCCTGGTTATAGAACACGCCCCAGGCGGCGGCCTGGGCGGCGGCTTCCAGGTCGGGGCAGTCGGCGAAGACGATCTGGGGCGACTTGCCGCCCAGTTCCAGCGAGATGCGTTTCAGGTTCGAGCGGGCGGAGTACTCCATCAGCTTGCGGCCGACCGGGCCCGAGCCGGTGAAGGCGATCATGTCGACGTCCATCGACAAAGCCAGCGCCTCGCCGGTGACCGCGCCATGGCCCGGCACGACATTGAGGACCCCTGCCGGGAGCCCCGCTTCAAGGGCCAGGGCGCCCAGCTTCAGGGCCGTCAGCGGCGACTCCTCGGCGGGCTTCAGAACCACCGAATTACCCATGGCGAGCGCGGGCGCGACCTTCCACATCGCCATGTGCAGCGGGAAGTTCCACGGCACGATCGCGCCGATCACGCCCAGCGGCTCGTGCACCGCGTAGCTCAGGCGATCGACGGGCGCGGCCCCGACCTCGCCATAGACCTTGTCCAGCGCCTCGGCGTACCAGCGGCAGGTGTTGATCGCGAGCGGGATGTCAACGTTGCGCGCGTCGCTGATCGGCTTGCCGACGTCCAGGCTCTCCAGCAGGGCCAGCTCGTCGGCGTCGCGCTCCATCAGCTCGGCCAGGCGGAACAGCACCGCCTTCTTGGCGCGCGGGCCCTGGTCGCGCCAGCGGCCGTCCTCGAAGGCCGCGCGGGCGGCGAACACCGCCAGGGCCACATCCTCCTTCTGGCAGGCGGCGACCTGGTTCAGAAGCTTGCCGTCGCGCGGCGAGAGGTTGTCGAAGGTCTCGCCCGAGATCGCGTCGACCAAAGCGCCGTCGATCACCGCCTGGCTCGGAAGAGCAAGACGCGCCAGGCGCTCGGTGATGTCGGCGGGCAGGGTCATTGATCCCTCTTATTGTGATCACAGTTCGCGCGGGCTTGGCCGCTGTCAAGCCGCCGGCTCACGCCAGGGCCTCCACGGCCGCGCGCATCTTATCCATGCCTTCGGAAAGGTCAGCCGCGATAGCGCGGCGGGCGCCGTCGGCGTCCTTGGCCTTCAGGGCGGCGATGGCCTCGGCGTGGCGGTCGGCGGCCAGGCCGTCGGCCCCGACCCGTCCGAACACCACCCGCATGAAGGGCCCGACCTGCAGCCACAGCCCCCCGGCCATCGCCTCCAGCACATCCGCCCCCGCCCGCTCGTAGATCGCGAAGTGGAAGGCGTGGTTGGCGGTCATGTAGCGGTCGACGTCGCCCAGCCGCAGCGCCTCGTCGACATCGGCGTCGATGGCTTGCAGCTGGCGCGCGAGGCTGGCGTCGGCGTTCAGCGCCGCCCGCGCGGCCAGCTCCGGCTCGACCCACAGGCGGGCCATCGCCAGCTGCTCCAGCCGGCCGGCGGTCAGCGACGGCACCGACAGGCGCTTGTTGGCCGGATTGATCGCCAGGGCCCGCTCGGCCGCCAGCCGCCGGACCGCGTCGCGCACCGGCATCGGCGAGACGCCCAACTCGGCGGCCAGGCTGCGCAGGGACACGCCCTTGCCCGGCGCGATGCGTCCCGTGATCAGCGCCCGCCGGATCGCCTCGTACACCTGATCGTGCACGGCTGTCTGATCGGCCAAGGGGGTGCGCGGCTTGCCCACCTATCGCTCATCCCCGCGAAAGCGGGGACCCAAGCGCGTGCTCAGGATCACTCTCCGCATGTCCGTTCCCTCGGCGCCCTTCCCCGGAATTTGGCTTGGGTCCCCGCTTTC
>JAYRLX010000397.1:0-2583 GCA_041905125.1 Caulobacter sp.
CAACCTGGTGCACGGCGACGGCATCGGCGTTGGCGTGCCGCTCTCCAGCCACCCGGACGTGGACATGGTGTCCTTCACCGGCTCCACCCGCGCCGGCATCGAGGTGGCCAAGAACGCCGCCCCGACCGTCAAGCGCGTGGCCCAGGAGCTGGGCGGCAAGAGCCCGAACATCGTCCTGGACGACGACGCCTTCGCCAAGGGCGTGGGCCGCGGCGTGGCGACCATGATGACCAATTCCGGTCAGTCCTGTAACGCGCCGACCCGGATGCTGGTCCCCTCCAAGCGCATGGACGAGGCGATCGCCGTCGCCCGCGAGGCGGCCTCGCAGATCACCGTCGGCGACCCGAACGGCAACAGCCAGCTGGGCCCGGTGGTGTCGGAAGTCCAGTTCAACAAGATCCAGAAGCTGATCCAGGCCGGCATCGACGAGGGCGCGACCCTGGTCATCGGCGGCGTCGGTCGTCCGGAAGGCCTGGACAAGGGCTACTATGTGAAGCCCACCGTCTTCGCCAACGTCACCAACGACATGACCATCGCCAAGGAAGAGATCTTCGGCCCGGTGGTCTCGATCCTGGGCTACGACAATGTCGAGCAGGCCGTCACGGTCGGCAACGACACCGAATACGGCCTGGCGGCCTATGTCTCGGGCGGCGACCAGGGCGAGGTCCGCAAGGTGGCCAGCCAACTGCGCGCCGGCCAGGTGAACCTGAACGGCGCCAGCCCCGACCTGATGGCCCCGTTCGGCGGCTACAAGATGAGCGGCAACGGCCGCGAGTGGGGCGACCACGCCTTCGGCGAGTTCCTGGAGACCAAGGCGATTCTCGGCTACTCGGCGAAGGTGGCGGCGGAGTAGGGGGCTGCGGCTTCCGCTGATTTAGACAGAGAGGGCGGGGCCGGGAGGCTCCGCCTTTTTTGTTTAGCGGGATTATATCTTAGAGTGACGGCCGCATTTCATTGTGGATGTTTCCTGCGGGCCGGAGGTGCCTTTGGCTGTCCTAGATAAGGTGAAGCGCCAAGTCCGGTGGGCTTTAGAGACTGCGCCTAAACTTGCGCCAAAAGGCCTATCTCCAGCTTTTACGAGTCCTGGGGAAATGTGGATAGTTGCTAATGGATTCTCAAATGCATTTTATTCTATCCGAGAAACACTGAGAAATGTTGAAATCCAAGGCGATCCTATACTTCGTCATGTTTATAAAGAGTGGTGGGGTGGAGGTGTAGGTCAGGAATTTGATCTATATCTCGGCAATTTCCGCAACGCATTGACCCATCAGGGAATATTTAATCTTGAGTCGCTTGTTACGTGGGAAATTGATCATGACCACGATCGCGAGATCCCGAAATTCTCATATCCTTTTACGCGAGTTCAATACCCGGATAGCTCTACGCGAGACTTTACCTTCCCTGAATGGGTCCACTTCTGCTTTGAGTGGTGGGAAAGGCAGCTGCGAGAACTGGAGCGCCTTTATATTGAGGCGGGGGGGAATATCGAGGCACCTCCCGATCTCGACTGGGGTTGGGATACTACGAACCGTGATGTTTTCTAGAGGTGAGCACGAGGTTCTGTAATGCCGACCCTCCCAGGGTCGGACCCAGCCTTACATCTCTTGGAGGCAGCAGCGTGCCGGACTGACCAGGTCAGTCAAGGACCGCCCTCCGGGCGGCCGCTCCGCGGCGGCGAAGCCGTCCTTGAGTGACCTGGACAGCCCGGCGATCGTCTCGCCGTGAGATGTAAGGATGACTCCCTTCCCGGGGCGGGAAGGCAAGCCGGGGCGGTCGGCCAGGCTGAAACCCCTCTCCCGACCGCTTCGCGGCCACCCTCTCCCTCTGGAAGAGGGATTGAGATACGCTCCTCCCCATGACCACCGCCCCGCCTGACGACGAGACCCCGATGCAGCGCGCGCTGCGGCTCAAGCAGGCGGCGCTGGACGCGCGGCCCAAGCCGCCCCGCGGGGGCAAGTTCCAGCGGCAGCAGGCCGCGCGCGTCGCGGCGGGCGACAGCAAGCCCTGGATGACTCGCTGATGGCCGGCCTCAAGGACAAGCGCGGCTTCATCGACAAGGATCGCCTGGATCTCTCCGAGCGTCAGGCCGTCGAATACTGGATGAAGCGCTGGGGCGTCACCCGCGACCAGATCACCGCCGCCCACCGCAAGGTCGGCAAGATGACCAAGGACATCGCCGCCGAGCTCGGCAAGAAGCGCTGAAGCGCGGCGGGCGGAACCTCCTGGGCCCCTCCCGGCTTGGACTCCGGACAGGAGACCGCCATGGCCGACGACCAACACATCCCCGCCCTCGCCCGCATCGACCTCGCCGAGCCCGAGGCCGTGCGCTACTGGACCGGCGTGCTGGGCGTCACCGAGGACGTCCTGCACGAAGCCGTCGACCGCGCCGGACCGGATGTCGAAGAGGTGCGCAAGTATATCGGCAGCAATAGCTGAGAGGATTTCAGATCCTCCCCCGCGATGCGGGGGAGGTGGCCCAGAGGGCCGGAGGGGGCTAGCGCGGCCGATGTCCAGTTCGGCCCCCCCCCGCCACCCCGCCCCCACCCCCCGATTTAGGGGGGGGGAAGAGGCCCCCAAAACCCC
>JAYRLX010000397.1:2593-3735 GCA_041905125.1 Caulobacter sp.
GTCGCTCCGCGACACCTCCCCCGTTTTACGGGGGAGGAACTTGGCCCCTTAACCCCTTGCCCCCATCCCCGCCCCGGCCCACCGTGGGCCGACTCTGGGAGGGGCGGATGAACGAGGATTGGAGCGCCGGCTATGTGGTCGAGACGGGGTACACCTACGGCGCCTATCCGGAGCTGAACCCGGTCCGCTCGGCCTTTCCGCTGCTGCTGAAGGGCCTGAGGGCGCCGAAGATCGAGACGGCCTGCGAGCTGGGCTTCGGCCAGGGCTGTTCGGCGGCGGTGCATGCCGCGACGCAGGCCGACATCGACTGGTGGGGCTGCGACTTCGCCCCGGCCCAGGCGGTGTTCGCCCGCGACCTGGTGGCGGCCAGCGGCGCGCGGGCCCACTTCACCGACGACGCCTTCGACGAGTTCGCCGAGCGGCCGGGCATGCCGGAGTTCGACTTCGTGGCCCTGCACGGCGTCTGGAGCTGGGTGAACGACGAGGCGCGGGCCAAGATCGTCTCGTTCCTGCGCCGCAAGCTGAAGCCCGGCGGCCTGGTCTACATCTCGTACAACGCCCAGCCGGGCTGGGCGATGGCCGGGCCGCTGCGCCACCTGATGAAGCGCCACGCCGAGACCCTGGGCGCGCCAGGACTGGGTCCCGCCGCCAACCTGGACGCGGCCCTGCTGACCATGCAGCGCTTCTTCGCCGAGGATCCGGTCTATTCGCGGATCAATCCCGGCGTGATCGACCGGCTGGAGGGCCTGCTGAAGCAGGACCGCGCCTACATGGTCCACGAGTACATGAACCGCGACTGGCATCCGATGTGGTTCGCCGACGTCGAGGCGCGGCTGTCGGGCGCCAAGCTGTCGTTCGCGACCTCGGCCTACATGCCCGACCAGGTCGAGGAGCTGAACGTCTCGCCCGGCATGGCCGGCTTCCTGCGCGAGCTGCCCGATCCGTCGCTGCGCGAGACCTTTCGCGACTTCGCCGTCCAGGCCCAGTTCCGCCGCGACTACTGGCTGCGGGGCCTCTCACCCCTGGCCCCCGCCGACCAGCGCCGGGCCCTGCGCGACCAGCGCGTGGTGATGGCTAGGCCCGCCGGCCAGCCGCTGGAGAAGGCGCGGGGGCCCGTCGCGGGGGTCGCCCGGGGCGGGCCG
>JAYRLX010000398.1:0-3732 GCA_041905125.1 Caulobacter sp.
AGGTCGACCTGATCCGCCCCGAGCGGCAGGAACAGCCGCGCCCCCGTCCCGCCGCCTCGCCCCAGGCGACGGCCGCTCCCTCCCCCGTCCTGCCGTTCCAGGTGCGCCAGCCCGCGCGGCCCGCGCCCGCCGGCGTGCCGACGCTGGAGGTCCCGGCCGCGGGAATCGCCAAGCCCGGGACCGCCATTCGCCCCGCGCCCCTGCCGGGCGACGGCGCCGGCGACCTGCGCACGGCGCTGCGCAACAGCGCGACCGGCTGTGTCAGCGCCGACGCCGTCGGCCTCAACCGCCGCGAACGCGAGAAGTGCGAGGAGCGCTTCGGCGCGGCCAAGGCCAAGGGCGAACCGCTGGACGGCCTGGACGCGGCCAAGCGCCAGGCCCTGGAGGCGCAGGGCGCGGCCCAGCTGATGTACAAGAACTACCTCGACGCGCCGATGGCCCCCGGCGTCGATCACCGCAGCAAGGACCAGCCAGGCACGATGAAGGAGATCCCCTTCGTCCTCGGCGCCGAGCAGGACGGCCTGGGCGGCGCCCGCAAGGACGTGGTCGACCAGATTCGCAAAAAGCAGGACGTCGAGGACCGCGCGCGCAAGTACCTGGAGCTGAAGAAGAAGGCGGGGCAGTAGGCTTAGGGGCCGAACGCTTTCCAAACGCCGTTTCCATTACCGTGTCATCCCGGAAGCCTCGCAGAGGCTATCCGGGACCCAGGGGGTGAAGGAACGCCGTGCGCGCCGCCCCTGGGTCCCGGCTCTCCGCGCTGCGCGCTCCGGCCGGGATGACACGCGGAAAGGGGCCTTCCAACTTGAAGCGACGCCCCGCCGCTTGACCAAGCGCGGCCGTCGCATACCGTCGGTCCATGATCAAAGCGCTGCTGGCCGCCCTGGCCCTGACCCTCGCCGCCGCTCCCGCCACCCAGGCCGCCGACTGGCCGATCAAGGAGGGCGACGTCACCTTCCGCGACGTGGCGTTCAAGTCCGGCGAGCGGCTGGCGGAGGCGCGGATGCACTACGCCACGCTGGGAACGCCGCACCGCAACGCCAAGGGCGAGATCGACAACGCGGTCATGCTGCTGCACGGCACGGGCGGCTCGGGGAAGAACTTCCTGTCGCCGCTGTTCGCCGATGAACTGTTTGGGCCCGGCCAGCCGCTGGATCTGGCCAGGACCTATGTGATCCTGCCCGACAACATCGGCCACGGCGGCTCGTCCAAGCCCAGCGACGGCTTGCGGATGGCCTTTCCGCGCTACGATTACGACGACATGGTCGCCCTGCAGCGCCGGCTGCTGGTCGAGGGCCTGGGCGTCACGCGGCTGAAGCTGATCCTCGGGACCTCGATGGGCTGCATGCACGCCTTTGTCTGGGGCGAGACCTATCCGGGCTCCGCCGAGCGCCTGGCGCCGTTCGCCTGCAACGCCGTTCCCCTGGCCGGCCGCAACCGGATGTGGCGCAAGATGGCCATCGACGCGATCCGCGCCGACCCGGCCTGGAACGGCGGCGACTACAAGACCCAGCCGGCGGCCGGCGCGCGGACGGCCACCGACTTGCTGATCCTGGCCGGCGGCAACCCGCTGGCCCTGCAGGCGCGCTATCCGACCCGCGAGGCCGCCGACCAGGCCGTCGAGCAGATGTTCAACGCCCGCATCGGCGGCTTCGAGGCCAATGACGCGCTCTACTACCTGGACGCCTCGCGCAACTACGATCCCTCGCCGGGCCTGGAGAAGATCACCGTGCCGGTGCTGTGGGTGAACTCGGCCGACGACTTCATCAACCCGCCCGAGCTGGGCCTGGCCGAACAGCTGGTCAAGCGCATGCCCAAGGCCCGCTTCGTCCTGATTCCCGCCTCGACCGAAACCCGCGGCCACGGCACCCACACGGCGGCGGCGTTCTGGAAGAAGGACCTGGCGGAGCTGCTGGGGCGGTAGCGACCTCCCCTCACAAGCAGCCCATCGCCCGCAACGTCTCGCGCACCGCCGTGTCCAGCGGCGTGTGCGGCTCCGCCCCCAGCCGCGCCGCCAGCTTCGCGCCGTCCAACCGCACCGGGCGTTTCCAGAGGTAGCGCATCTCCATCATCTCGCGGGGCGTCTCGGCGACGAGGGCGGCCAGGCGCAGGGCCCACCAGGGCAGCGGCCTCACCCGCACGGCCGGGTCTCCAAGCGCCCGAACCACGGCGGCGATCATCGCCGTCCCGTCCGGATCCCAGTGGCCGGCCATGTGGAAGCGGGCGAAGTCCTCCAGGTCGTCTCGCTCGAGCAGACGGACCATGGTCTCGGCGACGTCCGGCAGATAGGCCCACTGGTGGCCGACGCCCGCGGTGTTCGGGTTCTGGATCGCCTTGGGCCGCGCGCCCGGCGCGACGATCCCCTGGCTGAACCAGTTGTTGGCGGCGCGCGGGCCGAAATAGTCGCCGGCCCGGACGATCAGGGCCCTCGCCTCGCCCGCCCCCGCGGCAGCTTCCAGGCGACGCTCCAGCGCGACCCGGATCGCCCCCTTGCGGGTGGCCGGGTTCTGCGGCGCGTCCTCGGCGATCAGCGGAAAGGCGTCGGGGCCGTAGTTGTAGACCGTGCCCGGCAGCACCACGCGCGCGCCATGGGTCCGCGCGGCGGCCAGGCTGTTGTCGATCATCGGCAGCACCAGCTGGCCCCAGTTGCGGTAGCCGGGCGGATTGACCGCGTGAACGACCACCGAAGCCGCCTGAGCGGCGTCGACCACGTCCTCACGGACCATGGCGTCGCCGACCCGGCAGTCGATCCCGGGCAGCCGGCCGGCCGCCTCGACGTTCCGGACCAGGGCTCTCACCCGCCAACCGCCAGCCAGCAACCGCCGCGCCATCGTCCCGCCGATCCCGCCCGTCGCCCCGAGCACCAGGGCCGTCTTGCCGTTCATGTTCGCCTCCATTTGCGTGAGCCCAAGATGGCGGCGAGAGACTCATTCATAAATTGCGTATCAATCTAGGTCAGCTATACGGAAATCGATGAGTATCGATCCGAGCTGGGACCTCTTCCGGACCTTCGCCTTCGTGCTGCGCGAGGGCTCGCTGTCGGGCGCGGCGCGGGCGCTCGGCATGACCCAGCCTAGCGTCGCCCGCCACATCGACGCCCTGGAGGCGGCGGTCGGCGCCAAGCTGTTCGTCCGCTCGCAGCGCGGCCTGTCGCCGACGGACCGCGGCCTGGCCCTACGTCCTCACGCTGAGAGCCTGGTCGCCACCTCCGCGGCGCTGCTGCGCGCGGCGTCGGGTACGGAGGCGGTGTCCGGAGCCGTGCGGATCACCGCCAGCGAGGTCGTCGGCGCAGAGCACCTGCCGCCGATCCTGGCCGCGCTGCGGCGCGCGCATCCGGCGCTCTCGATCGAGCTTGTCCTGTCGAACGCGGTCACCGACCTCCTGCAGCGCCAGGCCGACATCGCCGTGCGGATGGTCGCCCCGGCCCAGCAGGCCCTGGTCGCGCGCAAGGTCGGGGCGGTGACGGTGGGCCTCCACGCCCATCGCGACTATCTGGCGGCGCGCGGGACGCCGCTCACGATGGAGGCGTTGCTCGCCCACGACCTGATCGGGGTGGACACCGAGACGCCGGCCATCCGCGCGGTGATGCAGCGGTTCCCGGGCCTGACGCGCGAGGCCTTCGCCCTGCGGGCCGACAGCGACCTGGCCCAGTTGGCGGCCATCCGCGCAGGCTACGGCATCGGCTTCTGCCAGGTCGAGATCGCCCGCCGCGAGCCGGACCTCGTCCGGGTCGCG
>JAYRLX010000399.1:0-3707 GCA_041905125.1 Caulobacter sp.
CTCGATCATCGGCGCGTTCTTCGTCCGTCTGGGCAAGAGCCAGAACATCATGGGCGCGCTGTACAAGGGTCTGATCGTGACCGGCGTCCTGTCGATCCCGGCGGTCTGGTACGTGCTGCACCAGCTGGTCCCGGCCGCCGTGGTGACGGAAGCCCGCACCTACACCGCCGACGGCCTGTTCTACTGCGGCCTGGTCGGCCTGGCGGTCACCGCCGCCATCGTGATGATCACCGAGTACTACACCGGCACGAACTTCCGCCCGGTGAAGTCGGTGGCCCAGGCCTCGGTCTCGGGTCACGGCACCAACGTGATCCAGGGCCTGGCCATGTCGCTGGAAGCCACGGCCCTGCCGGCCCTGACCATCATCATCGGCATCGTCGTCACCTATAACCTGGCCGGCCTGTTCGGCATCGCGATCGCCACCACGACCATGCTGTCGCTGGCCGGCTTCATCGTCGCGCTGGACGCCTTCGGCCCGGTCACCGACAACGCCGGCGGCATCGCCGAGATGGCGGGCCTGCCGCCGGAAGTCCGCGTCACCACCGACGCCCTGGACGCCGTCGGCAACACCACCAAGGCCGTGACCAAGGGCTACGCCATCGGTT
Source organism: Caulobacter sp. (assembly GCA_041905125.1). Taxonomy (GTDB): domain Bacteria; phylum Pseudomonadota; class Alphaproteobacteria; order Caulobacterales; family Caulobacteraceae; genus Caulobacter. Next base: position 606 of record JAYRLX010000399.1, read on the forward strand.
CGGCGGGCCTGGGCGCTCTGGTGCTGTTCGCCGCCTATACCGAAGACCTGAAGTTCTTCTCGGCCAATGCGACGCCGGGCAGCTTCTTCGACGGCATGGGCGCGGTGACCTTCGACCTGTCGAACCCGTACGTCGTGGTCGGCCTGCTGTTCGGCGGCCTGCTGCCGTTCCTGTTCGGCGGCATGTCGATGACAGCCGTCGGCCGCGCGGCCGAGTCGGTCGTCGCCGAAGTGCGTCGTCAGTTCCGTGAGAATCCGGGCATCATGACGGGCGAGGTGAAGCCGGAATACGGCCGCGCCGTCGACATCCTGACCAAGGCCGCCATCCGCGAGATGATCGTGCCTAGCCTGCTGCCGGTCGTCTCGCCGGTGGTGCTGTTCTTCGTGATCAACGCCATCGCCGGCAAGGTCGACGCCTTCGCGGCGCTCGGCGCCATGCTGATGGGCGTCATCGTCACCGGCCTGTTCGTCGCCATCTCGATGACCAGCGGCGGCGGCGCCTGGGACAACGCCAAGAAGGTGATCGAGGAAGGCTTCACCGACAAGAACGGCGTCCTGCACAAGAAGGGCGGCGAGACGCACAAGGCCGCCGTCACTGGCGACACCGTCGGCGACCCTTACAAGGACACCTCGGGTCCGGCCGTGAACCCGATGATCAAGATCACCAACATCGTGGCTCTGCTGCTGCTGGCGGTCCTGGCCCACGGCGGCTGATCAAGAAAAGCGCCTGAAATGGAAACGCCCCGGAGGAGACTCCGGGGCGTTTTCTCATTCTGGCCGATCAGTAGACGTCTTCGGGGTCCATCTCGGCGAAGGCGTCCTGGACCCTGGGAATCACGTCGATCGGCACCTCGCCTCGGCGGTCCACGCCGACGAAGTCGTGGTCGATCCGCCGGCGACGGCAGGGACCGAAATACGCCTTGGCCTGCACGAAGGGGCGGGGATTGTTGATGATCTCGTTGACCCGATGCATCACCGTCCGCGCGGTCAGCGGCTTGGCCAGGAACTCGGTCACCCCGGCCATCCGGGCGTCATTCAAGGTCCGCTGCGTGGCGTGGCCGGTCATCATGATGATCGGAACAAAGCGATTGGGGCTGGCCGTCGAGGTGCGGACCCATTTGACGAACGCCAAGCCATCGACCGGGTGCATCACCAGGTCGGTGAAGATGATGTCGATCTCTTTCGACTGAAAGATCCGCAGGGCCCCCAGGCCGTCGTCGGCTTCGTAGATTGTCCGCACGCCCGCCGACTTCAGGATGGTGGTGATCACCCTGCGCATATTGGCGTTGTCGTCGATCAGCAGGATGGACAGCGCACGAAGATCTGTTGTTTCCACAGCGCGCCTCCTCCGCTTCCGTGAATTCGTTGGCGCGCTGTTTGCGCGCCGTCAGAACTCCAGGATCACTCAAACTGGGTTTATGGAGTGTTTAGGGCGCGACAATATGTCTCAAGAAAGATGGTCAATTTTGAATTCATAGTAAATCGCCCGCTGTTTGGTTGCGGCGTCTCTCGAATACTGACTGGGCGCATAAGAAAAGCCGCCCGCCTTGCGGCGGGCGGCTTTCGTAAAGCTTTGCCTTGGTCGAATGTTAACGACGGTCGCCAGGACGTTGGCCGGGGGCCTCGTCGTCCTGCGGAAGCATGCCGCCGCGACCGACGTTGCCGAGCAGCTGTTCCAGGATCGTCATTTCGCGACCGCGGGTCGGCGTCTCGCGACCGTTATAGGCGATGACCTTGCCGTCCTTCAGCGTGTAGGTGTTCACCGAGGCGACCTTTTCGTCGGCCGGATTGAACTTGATCGCCACGACGTCGCGCTTGATCACGCGCGGATAGTAGAAGGCGACCCGGTCGGTCGTCTGCGAGATGTAGTACCAGGTGTTGTTGTCGAAGGTCGAAACGGCCGACGGCGAACCCAGCTTTTCCATCAAGGTCGACTTGCTGTCCTCGCCGACCTTCATGTCGGCGGGCTTGGCTTCGATGGCCTGGAAGCCGGAATAGCTCGTCAGCGGCGTACAGGCCGAAGTGGCGAGAGCCAGGGCCAGGACGGCGGCGGCGAAAACGGCGGGGCGAGACATCAAGGCTCCGAACCGGAAAAATGCAGACTTTGACCTATCGCCCGCGGGAGCTTAGTTCAATGCCCGCGTGAAAGCGGACCCCGCGTCTAGCGGGATGTCGCGGCGAAATCGAGGCGTTTCAATGTTTCTGGATCGATGGCTAAAGCCCAGGCCCGCCAAGGCGGCGGGGGCCAAGCTCTACGCATCGGCCGTGGCGCAGGCGCGTTCGCCGGCTTTCTACCGAGATTTGGGCGTCCGCGACTCGATGGAAGGCCGCTTCGAGCTGTTCAGCCTGCACGTGATCTTTCTGATCGAGCGGCTGAAAGGGCAGGGCGACGCCGCGGCGGAGACCTCGCAGGCGGTGTTCGATTCTTATGTGAAGGGGCTCGACGACGCCTTTCGCGAAATCGGCGTGGCCGACACCGCGGTCGGCAAGAAGATGAAGAAGCTGGCCGGCGCCTTCTACGGCCGGCTGAAGACCTATGACGAGGCCGTCGCCAGCCTGCCGGACGAGGCCGCGACTCGCGACTTCCTGGCCCGCACCGCGTTCGAGGAAAGGGGCGAGGGCGACGTCGCCGCTCTGGGCGCCTATCTGATCAAGACGCGCGCGGCGCTGGCGGACCAGCCGCTGGACGCCCTGCTGCAAGGAGACGTGACTTGGCCGAACCCGTGACCGCGCCCTGGCCCTGCGAGATTCCGCTGTCCCAGGTCGATCGTGGCGCCGTGAAGCTGCGCCTGGAGCCGAGCGCCGAGCAACGCCAGGCGATCGCCAAGCAGCTGGACCTCGTCAGCCTGGAGGCGCTCTCGGCCGAGGTGTTCCTGACCTCGTGGCTGGACGGCGCCGAGATCTCGGGCGTCCTGCGCGCGCGGGTCGTCCAGACCTGCAGCGCCACGGCGGATGATTTCGAAACGCCGATCGACGCCCGCTTCAGCCTCCGCGTCCTGCCCGCCAACAGCGAGAACGCGCCGCAGGAGGAGTTCGGCGACCTCGGCGCCGACCCCGATGGCGATGATCCGCCCGACGTGCTGGAAGGCGAGGTCGTCGACGT
>JAYRLX010000400.1:0-3665 GCA_041905125.1 Caulobacter sp.
CTTCAACTTCGCCTTCTTCACCAACTCCGACTCGACCGAGCCTGAACAGGCTGGCGTGCTGGGCGCGGTGGTCGGCTCGGCCATGATGCTGCTGATCACCGCCATGATCGCGGTGCCGGTCGGGGTGATGGCCGCGGTCTATCTGGAAGAGTTCGCGCCGAAGAACCGCTGGACCGACATCATCGAGGTCAACATCAACAACCTCGCCGCCGTGCCGTCGATCGTCTACGGCCTGCTGGGCCTGGCGCTGTTCATCAACTGGCTGAACGTGCCGCGCTCCTCGCCGCTGGTCGGCGGTCTGGTTCTGGCCCTGATGGCCCTGCCGACCGTGATCATCGCCACCCGCTCGGCGCTGAAGGCGGTGCCGCCCTCGATCCGCGAGGCCGCCCTGGGGGTCGGCGCGTCGAAGACCCAGACCGTCTTCCACCACGTGCTGCCGCTGGCCATGCCCGGCGTGATGACCGGCGCCATCCTGTCGCTGGCCCACGCCCTGGGCGAGACGGCCCCGCTGCTGATGATCGGCATGGTCTCGTTCGTGCCCGGCGTGCCGGAAGGCTTCACCGGCGCGGCCACCGTCCTGCCGGTTCAGGTGTTCATCTGGGAGAACGCGTCCGAACGCGCCTTCCACGAGCGCACCGCCGCCGCCATCATCGTCCTTCTCGTCTTCATGATCGTCATGAACGCCGCGGCCGTCATCCTGCGCCGCCGCTTCGAGCGCCGCTGGTAGGTTTCACATGACCCAGATCCTGAACCCTCTCGCCCAACCTCTCCTGCGCGGACACGCCATGACCGTCCAAAGCCCTGACGACACCGCCGGCACGCCGGTGATCCAGACCGCCGTGCCGCCGGCCAGCGCCGCCGCTCCGGTCGGCGAGCCCAAGATCAAGGCGCGCGACGTCAAGGTCTTCTACGGCGAGAAGCAGGCGCTATTCGACGTCAACCTGGACATCCCAGCCAAGTCGGTCACCGCCTTCATCGGCCCGTCGGGCTGCGGCAAGTCGACCTTCCTGCGCTGCATCAACCGCATGAACGACACGATCCCTTCGGCCCGCGTCGAGGGTGCGATTCTGATCGACGGCGCCGACGTCAACGCCAAGAGCGTCGACCCGGTGGTCCTGCGCTCGCGCGTCGGCATGGTGTTTCAGAAGCCGAACCCCTTCCCGAAGACGATCTTCGAGAACGTCGCCTACGGCCCGCGCATCCACGGCCTGGCCTCGCGCAAGGACGAGCTGGAAGCCATCGTCGAGAGCAGCCTGAAGAAGGCCGGCCTCTGGAACGAAGTCGCCGACCGCCTGCACCAGCCGGGCACCGGCCTCTCGGGCGGCCAGCAGCAGCGCCTGGTGATCGCCCGCGCGATCGCCGTGTCGCCGGAAGTGATCCTGATGGACGAGCCCTGCTCGGCCCTCGACCCGATCGCCACCGCCAAGATCGAGGAGCTGATCGACGAGCTGCGGACCCAGTTCTGCATCGTGATCGTCACCCACTCGATGGCCCAGGCCGCCCGCGTCTCGCAGCGCACGGCGTTCTTCCACCTCGGCAAGCTGGTCGAGAGCGGCCCGACCGAGGAGATGTTCACCAATCCTCGCGACAGCCGCACGCAAGACTACATCACCGGCCGCTTCGGCTGATCCGGCGGGGAGGGACACCGACATGACCGAACATACCGTCAAATCCTACGGCGAAGAGCTGGCCCACCTGACCGCGGAAGTCACCCGCATGGGCGGCATCGCCGAGAGCCAGGTCGCCGACTGCATCGCCGCCATCGCCCGCCGTGACGGCCCGCTGGCCCAGGCCGTGGTCCAGGGCGACGAGCGCCTGGACGCCCTGCAGGCCGAGATCGAGCGCAAGGCCTTCCGCCTGATCGCCCTGCGCCAGCCGATGGCCGTGGACCTGCGCCACGCCGTCGCCGCCCTGAAGATCTCGATGAGCCTGGAACGCTGCGGCGACATGGCCAAGAACATCGCCAAGCGCGCGCTGATCCTGACCGAGGCCGATCCGATGACCGCCCTGACCCGCTCGATCGAGCGCATGGGCAAGCTGGTCCAGGGCCGCCTGAAGGACGTGCTCGACGCCTACACCACCTCGGACCTGCAGCGCGCCATCGGCGTGTGGAGCCGCGACGAGGAAGTCGACGAGCACTACAACTCGATCTTCCGCGAGCTGCTCACCTACATGATGGGCGATCCGCGCACGATCAACGCCTGCGCCCATCTGCTGTTCGTGGCCAAGAACCTGGAACGCATCGGCGACCACGCGACCAACATCGCCGAGATCATCCACTTCGAGCTGACCGGCGAGGAACTGGCGTCCCAGCGCCCGAAGCTCGACGTCGTGGCGCAGTAAGGCTGGAGGCGATCTGAAGTGACACCCTACGTTCTGGTGGTCGAAGACGAAGACGCCCTGGCCACCCTGCTCCACTACAACCTCGACAAGGAAGGCTACCGCGTCGCGGTCGCCGGCGACGGCGAGGAAGCCCTGACCCTGGCCAGCGAACGCGCCCCGGACCTCGTTATCCTCGACTGGATGCTGCCCAAGGTATCGGGGATCGAGGTCTGCCGCCGCCTGCGCGGCCGCGCCGAGACCCGCAACGTGCCGATCATCATGCTGACGGCGCGCGGCGAGGAGAGCGACCGCATCCGCGGCCTCGACACCGGCGCCGACGACTACGTGGTCAAGCCGTTCTCGATGGTCGAGCTGACCGCCCGGGTCCGCGCCGTGATGCGCCGGATCCGTCCGGGCCTGGCCGACGACCGCATCACGGTCGGCGACATCGTGATCGACCGCGTCGCCCACCGCGTGAAGCGGAACGGCAAGGAGATCCACCTGGGTCCGACCGAGTTCCGCCTGCTGGACTATCTGATGCAGCACCCGGGTCGGGTGTTCAGCCGCGAGCAGCTTCTGGACGCGGTTTGGGGCTCGGACGTCTATGTCGAAGCCCGCACCGTGGACGTCCACATCGGCCGCCTGCGCAAGGCGCTGAACGGCTCGTCGGACGGCGACCCGATCCGCACGGTGCGCTCGGCCGGCTACTCGCTGGACCTGGACGCGGCCTGAGGCTCTACAGCCCCAGCCGCTCCAGAAGCTCCCGGCGATAGGTGCGGCTGGTCACGACCTCCGCGCCGCTCTCCATCGTCAGGCGCCATGAGCCGTCCGACAGGGGGGCGAAGGCGGTTACGCGCGCCAGGTTGACGAGGGCCGAGCGGTGGCAGCGGGCGAAGAGCCTGGCGTCCAGCCGTTCCTCCAAGGCCTGCAGCGTGCTGCGCAGCAGGCCTTCGCGGTCCGACCAGTGGACGACCACGTAGTTGTCGGCGGCGCCGAACCATTCCACATCGGCCGCCTCGACCGGGACGCGTCGCGACCCGCTCATCACGATCAACCGCTCTTCGGGCGGCGACGGCGTCGCGGAGACGCGGGTCAGGGCCTCCCGCGCTTCCGCCAGCGCGATCTCCAGGGCGCGAGCGCGATCCCGCTCGTCGTTCGCGCGCCGATGATGCGCCGCCGCGAGGCCGACGGCCACGATGGCGGTGTAGAGCAGCAGGCTGACCGGCATGCGGCCCAGGGTGCGGGCGGCGATCGTCGCTGGGCCGGGCGAGAAAGCGGCGTTGATCAGCGCCGAGATCAAAGACTCCAGCGGCACGATCAGCGCTCCCGCCAGATCAAGCGCC
>JAYRLX010000401.1:0-3654 GCA_041905125.1 Caulobacter sp.
ATCTGGGAAGCTTCGACCCGCGACGGCGAGGGCAACGCCCGGGCCGGCGACGTCGACCTGCACGGCGCGACGGGCGTACTGGTGCGCTCCACGGGCCCGTATGTCGGCGTGATCGGCGTCAGCGACATCGTCGTGGTGGTCGAGCCGGACGCCGTGCTGGTCTGCCATCGCAAAGATAGCCAATCGGTCAAAACGCTCGTCGACGGCCTCAAGGCCAAGGGGCGCTCGATCGCCTCGCGTCGCAGCGCCTCGCCCAGCGGGACCGAAACCCTTGTCTCGACCGACGGCTTCGACGTCGAACTGCGACGGGCCTCGGCAGGCGACGATTTCGTCCTGCCGGCGTCGACGATCCAGGTGCTCGAGGGCGTTCTCGAGATGGACGGCGACGTCTACGCCGCCGGCGCGGTGGTCCCGCTGGAGGACGAGGTTCGCGCCCGCGCCATCGGGGCGGCGACCCTGCTGGTCACCCGCCCGCGATAGGTTTTGCTTTAGGCCAGAGCGCCGATCGTCCTGTCGAGCTCCAGGATCGCCAGGGCGATATGGTAGAAGGAACTGGCCGGCGCCGGCTCCTCCACGAAGGTCTCGTCGGGCTGGTACTTATCGCGCCACAGCCCGGGGACTGGGGTGCGGAGATAGGCCAGCAGCCCTTCCGCCCCCGCGGCGGCCATGTCCCAGTACCCGGCCTCGCCGGTGATTTCGGCCGCCAGCACGGCGGCCTTGATCCGCTCGGTCTGCGGCCAAAGCCGCGCGCCGTTGTCATGGATCGAGAAATCGTCGAGCAGGGCGTTGATCGCCACGCCGCGCGCCAGATCGACGCCCTTGGCCTCCGCATCATCGATCATGCGCAAGGCGGCCTTGGTCGCGTCGGCGCGGCCAGCCATCCTGCCCCAGCGCAGCAGCAGCCAGCCCCACTCGAACTGGTGCCCCGGTTCGCAGATGCGGCCCTCGACGCCCGGCGCGGCGTTCCAGTCCAGGTCGAAGAACTCGCGCAGCTGGCCGCTTTCGGCCTGAATGAACTTCGACAGGGCGAGTTCGGCGATCTCGTCGGCCAGCGCGCGCCAGGCCGGATCGGCGTCAATCTCGTTCCAGGCCAGCATCGCCTCGAACAGGTGCATGTGCGGGTTTGACTGCAGCGGCGAGGTCGGCGGATTGAAGTTGTGGAAGCCGGCGATCGGGTGCTTGCGCTCCGCGATCAGCTTTTCCCGCACCTCGATGGCGATCGCCTTGGCTTCGGCGGCCCGGGTTGAGAGCGCTTTCGCGACGGCCGCCAAGGCGAACATGGCGAAGGCCTGGTCGTAGAGTTCCGCCGTCTCGTCCAGGCTCTCGCCGTTGGGACCGATCAGGGTCCGGAACAGACCATCCGGGCGGCGGTAGGCGGAGAGGTAGAAGGTCAGGCCGTGTTCCACCGCCTCGCGCCAGGGGCCGGTCCAGCCGAGATCGCCGGCGATGGCGAACGAGAAGATCTGGCGCGGCAGGACGCGCCCTCGGCGCGGGCCGTCGACCGGCGCGCCTTCGAGGTCCAGCTTCTCGAAAAAGCCGCCCTTCTCATGGTCCGCCCCGACCGTCCACCAAAGTGGGTAGGCCGCCTCGGTCGCCCAGGTCTTGAGGCGGTCGCGCAGGCGGGCGGCGTCGGCGAGGGCGTTCGTCATCGAGGAATTTCCCTGAGATATAGGTCCTTCTAGAGCGCAATCCGTATCGAGGCCAAGACAGTGGTCTGGCGAATTCTTTTCGCGCGCGGTACTGCTCAAGGCATGACCGGCGCCTCTGATCTTCCGCCCCTGAAGGCCGTGTTCCTGGACCGCGACGGCGTCCTGAACATCGATCACGGCTATGTCTTCGATCCAGCGCGGCTGGATTGGATAGAGGGCGCCCGAGAGGCCGTGGCGGCGATCAGCAAGGCGGGCCTGAAGGTCCTGGTCGTCACGAACCAGTCGGGCATCGGCCGGGGCTATTTCGACGAGGCGGCCATGGACCGCTTCCACGACGCCATGCAGGACCAGCTGGCCGAGCTCGGCGGACAAATCAACGCCTTCTACTATTCCCCCTTCCACGAAGCGGCGATCGTGGAAGCCTATCGCGTGGCCGACCACCCCGATCGCAAGCCCAATCCGGGCATGATCCTGCGCGGTCTGGCCGACTGGAACCTGAAGCCGGAAGAGGCCGTGATCATCGGCGACCGTCACATCGACGTAGAGGCGGGCAACCGCGCCGGCATGCCTGGCTATCTGTTCAAGGGCGGCAATCTGCGGGCTTTCATCGCCCAGGTGCTAGGCGATCGCGTTCCAGAACTGAAATGAGGATCCTGCAGTTCGGCAGGACCGGGCAGGTCGCCACCGCCGTCCAGGCGGCCGCTCGCGAGAGCGTCCAGGTGATCGCGTTATCCCGCGCCGAATGCGACCTCGAGAACGCCACCCAGATTCGGAAGGCGATCCAGGAGGCCGACTGCGATCTGGTTCTCAATACGGCCGCCTTCACCCAGGTCGATCCCGCTGAGGCGCGTCCTGACGAAGCCGTGGCCGTCAATGCGACCGCGCCGGGTGTGATGGCGGAGGCCTGCGCGGCGCGGGGGCTGCCGTTCGTCCACCTCTCGACCGACGCGGTGTTCGATGGCGTGACGGATCGCCCCTATGTCGAGACCGACGAGGCGCGGCCTCTCAACGTCTATGGTCGCTCCAAGCTGGCGGGCGAGCAGGCGGTGCTGGCCCACCCCCGCACCGTCGTGCTGCGCGTCTCCTGGGTCTTTTCCCGCTACGGCCGCAACTATGTCAGCTTCATGCTGCGGCTGGCGCGGGAGCGCGACGTGCTGAGGATCGTCGCCGATCAGTTCGGCACACCGACGGACGGCGAAGCCCTGGCCGCCTTTCTGGTCGCGACCGCGCCGCGCTGGGCGGCCGCGCCTTCTGGCGATCCGGCGTTCGGCCTCTTTCACTTCGCCAACGCGGGCGAGACCAGCCGCTTCGACTTCGCCGAGGCGGCGATCGACCGCGATCCGCAGGCGCGGGCGCGGATCGAGCCGACAACCCAGGCGGCCTTCGCCGAGCCGGCGCCGCGGCCGCCCCGTTCGCCGCTGGACACGACCAAGCTGCGACAGGTGTTCGGCTTCGAGCCCGAGCCCTGGCGCCTGGCGGTCGAACGGACGGCCGATCGGCTGATCGCGTCCGGTCTGGCCGTCTAGCGTCTGGCGTCCTGCCGCCGCGCGCGATAAACCCGAGGCGAGTTCTCCAAGAAAATCCAGCGCGAGCGACCATGCAGATCTTCCTCGACAGCACCGACACCAAGGTCATCGCCGACCTCGCCGCCACCGGCCTGATCGACGGCGTGACCACCAACCCGACCCTGATCGCCAAGTCGGGCCGGCCGATGCTGGAGGTGATCGCCGAGATCTGCGACATCGTCCCGGGCCCGATCAGCGCCGAGGTGGCCGCCACCACCGCCGACGCCATGATCGCCGAAGGCCAGAAGCTGGCGAAGATCGCGCCGAACGTGGTCGTGAAGATCCCGCTGACGCGCGATGGCCTGATCGCCTGCGCCGCCTTCGCCGACGAAGAGATCAAGACCAACGTCACCCTGTGCTTCTCGCCGACCCAGGCGCTGCTGGCGGCCAAGGCGGGCGCCACCTTCGTATCGCCCTTCATCGGCCGCCTGGACGACTAC
>JAYRLX010000402.1:0-3631 GCA_041905125.1 Caulobacter sp.
CTGGAGCCTGACCATGAAGACCCTGACCCTGATCGCCGTCTCGGCCGCCGCCCTCGTCGCCTCGGCCGCCCACGCCGCGCCCGCGCCGAAGGTCGCCGCCATCGACGCCTGGTGCCGCCCGACGGTCGCCGGCGCCATGGCCGCCGGCTGCTATGTCACCCTGACCGCCAAGAGCGCCGACCGCCTCGTCTCGGTCGAGACCTCGGCCGCCGATCACGGCGAGATCCACACCATGTCGATGGACGGCGGCGTCATGCGCATGCGCCAGCTGACGGACGGCCTGGCCCTGCCGGCCGGCAAGGCCGTGGCGCTGAAGCCTGGCGCGGACCACATCATGCTGATTGGTCCCAAGGCGGCGCTGAAGGAAGGCGCCAAGGTTCCGCTGACCTTGAAGTTCAAGACCGGCGCGCCGGTGACCGTCGAGGCCGTCGTCAAGACGCCGCCGATGCCGGGCATGGCCCACTGATGCGGCGAGCGCTTCTGATCACCGCGGCCGCCCTGCTGGCGGCCGCGCCCTTGGCGGGCTGCAACCGTCAGAACGGCGGCGGCCCGGTCCGTTCGCTGGTCAAGATCGGCGGGCCGTTCAACCTGATCGACATGAACGGCAAGCCGGTCACCGAGAAGTCGCTTCTGGGCAAGCCCACGGCGATCTTCTTCGGCTTCACCTATTGCCCGGAGGTCTGCCCGACGACCCTGACCGACCTGACGGTCTGGCTGAAGACGCTGGGGCCAGAAGCCGACAAGCTGAACGTGGTGTTCGTCACGGTCGATCCCGAGCGCGACACGCCCGAGCAGATGCGCCTTTATCTGTCGAACTTCGACCCGCGCATTCAGGGCTTCACCGGGACGCCTGAGGCGGTCGCCAAGGCGGCCAAGGCCTACCGCGTCTACTACCAGAAGGTCCCGCAGGAGGGCGGCGGCTATACGATCGACCACTCCTCGTCGGTCTATCTGTTCGACGCTCAAGGACAGTTCGTGGCGCCGATCCCGTATCAGTCCTCGCCCGACCGGGCCGTTCACCAGCTCCAGGCGCTGCTGGCGAAATAGCGGCCAAAAGAAAAGCCCGGCGACAAGGCCGGGCTTGAAAAGTCAGGGAGGAAACGCCCAGGAAAGGGCAGAGGCATCGGCCTCACGGGGAGGTCAGTTATGATCGCCTCGTCCCCATTCAAGGGTCGTGGACGGAAAAACTTCCCGTTCCGCGCGCTTGGATTGGCCGGGCCGTGTGGTATGAGCGCCGACGACGAGTGCGGGCGTGCGCCCGAAGCGAGCGCCGATCCCATGTCCGACGAGCCGAACGACCTCGACCCCAACACGCCGCCGCGCCAGCCGCGCGACCCGCAGGCGGCGCTGGCCGACGCCCCGCCGGCGCCAAACTCCGAAACCGCACCGCCCCCGCCTGAACCCACGCCCGAGCCCGAGCCGGCGCCCGCGCGAAAGCCCTTCTGGCGCCGCCACATCTGGCTGATCGGCGCGGCCGCGGCCGTCGTGCTGGTCGTCGCCCTGGTCGCCACGCTCTTCTGGTCGCTGCCGCTGAGCCGGGCGCTGGAGCCGCTGAACAACTCGGCCATCGTTCTGGTCGCCAGCGACGGCTCGCCGATCGCCAAGCGCGGCTCGTACAAGGAAGCGCCGATCGACGTGACCAAGCTGCCGGCCTATGTGCCGGGGGCCTTCATCGCCATCGAGGACCGTCGCTTCTACAGCCACATGGGCGTCGATCCGAAGGCGATCGCCCGCGCCCTCGGCAAGAACGCCCAGGCCGGCGGCGTGTCGGAAGGCGGCTCGACCATCACCCAGCAGCTGGCCAAGAACGCCTTCCTGTCCAGCGACCGCAATCTTCGTCGTAAGGCTCAAGAGGCCCTGATCGCCGTCTATCTGGAGGCGCGCCTCTCCAAGGCCGAGATCCTGTCGCGCTATCTGTCGTCGGTCTATTTCGGCGACGGCGCCTTTGGCCTGCGCGCGGCGGCCCGCCACTATTTCGGCAAGCAGCCCGAGCAGCTGTCGATCGGCGAAGCCGCCATGCTGGCGGGCCTGGTGAAGGCCCCCTCGCGCCTGGCGCCGACCAACAACTTGGAAGGCGCGCGCGAGCGCATGCGCGTCGTCCTGGGCGCCATGGTCGAGACCGGGACGATCACCCAGGAAGAGGCCGACGAAGTCGGCGACGTCTCGCCGATCGAGGTCGAGGACAAGGTGCCGACCGGCTCCTACTTCGCCGACTGGGCCCTGCCCCAGGCCCGCGCCAGCATCGGCCCCCGCTACGGCGAGACCATCGTCCGCACCACCCTGGACCCCAAGCTCCAGGAAAAGGCCGAGAAGATCCTCAACGACTTCATCGAACGCGACGGCAAGGTCCTGAACATCACCCAAGGCGCCCTGGTGGCCATGCGCAAGGACGGCCGCGTCGTCGCCATGGTCGGCGGCCGCGACTACAAGGAAAGCCAGTTCAACCGCGCCGATGGCGAACGCCAGCCGGGCTCGTCGTTCAAGCTGTTCGTCTATCTGGCCGCCCTGCGCGAGGGCATGACCACCACCAGCCCGATCCTCGACACGCCGGTGCAGGTCAGCGGCTACACGCCCAAGAACCACGAGGGCAAATATCGCGACCGCGAGATCCCGCTGATCAGCGCCTTTGCCGCCTCGTCGAACGTCGCGGCGGTGCGCCTGGCCCACGATCTGGGCCCGGCCAAGGTGATCAAGGTCGCGCGCGACCTGGGCGTCACCGAGAAGATCCCCGACGACCTGACCATGGCGCTGGGCACGGGCTCGATGAGCCTGACCCGGCTGACGGCCGCCTACGCCTCGGTGGCGGCGGGCGAGTATCCGATCGTCCCGCATGCGCTGGAGAGCTTCAACAAGCCCAAGACCACGCCCTATGACCCCAAGGTGCTGGCCGGCATGCGCGACCTGCTGCGCTCGGCCACCCATCGCGGCACGGGCCTGGAGGCGGCCATCGACGGCGCCTTTGGCAAGACCGGCACCACCCAGAACTATCACGACGCCCTGTTCGTCGGTTACGTCGACGACCTGGTGGTCGGGGTCTGGGTCGGCAATGACGACAACAGCCCGATGAACGGCGTCGTCGGCGGCGGCGAGCCGGCCAAGATCTGGAAGGCCTTCATGCTGTCGGCTCTGGGCCGCGACGTCGCCCTGCGTCCCGCCGAGGACCCGCTGGAGGACCTGGGCCTGCCGCTGGAGGGCGAGATCGGTCCCGACGGCCTGCCGGCGGCCCCGCTGACCGTGCCCGCCGAACCGGCCGCGCCCGCCGCGCCGAACAGCGGCGTCCCGCAGGCCCCGCCGCCGGCGGAGCCCAGACCCTAGCCTCGTTCAGCTCAGGTTCACACGGCCAAGCTCCAAGTGCTCTCGAGGGCCAAGCCCTGGGGAGGTTGAAAATGCGCGTTCTCGCCAAGCGGCCCGTGGTCATCGGAGCTTTCGTCGTCGTCGCCGGCCTGACGGTCGCGGCCTGCGCCACGCTCAGCAAGGAGCAGTGTCTGCAGGGCGACTGGCGGGCGATCGGCTATATCGACGGCGCCGACGGACGGCCGATGAGCCGGATCGAGGACCATGCCAAGGCCTGCGAGAAGACGGGCGCGACGCCGGATATGAGCCTCTACGTCCAAGGACGCGACCAGGGGCT
>JAYRLX010000403.1:0-3630 GCA_041905125.1 Caulobacter sp.
ATGCCGACGATAGGCTGCGATCGAGGCTGATCTAACGGGTGACGGGCGGCGTGCTGGCTGCCCAGGCGCCGCGCCGGGCGGCCCGCGCTTGGGCTTCGGCGGCGGCGTAGGTGCCCTTGCTGTAGCGCCGGTACTCCGTGGTCAGTCCAGAGCGGATCAGCGCGGCGTTGATATCGGGCGAGGCGTCGGACCAGCAACGGGCCACGCTGCGTCCGTAGCGGTCGCGATCGACCACTCGGCAGCCGACCCGCCCGCGCGTCAGGCTGATTAGCAGGTCGCGCGCTTCGTAGGCCAGCGGCTGGGCCGGAACCTTCCCCCGCTTCACTTCCTGCGCATCCACGCCAAACAGTCGGATACGATCGGGCCCGCAGCGCAGGGTGTCGCCGTCGTGGACGGTGGGGGCGGTGCACGCGATGACGCCGGCGGCGAGGAGGGGAAGGGGAGACATTCCGCCCCTATAGCCGAGGATGGCCAAATCGCCAGCGCCGCGCCCGCTCCGCCGGAGGGCGGAGCGGACCGGCCTTGGCCATCGGTCCTCCTTGACGCCGTGGTTGGCAAGGCAGGACCAGGCTCTGGACGCCGTCGAGGTCGACCAGCGCGGCGTCGATGGCGGCGCTGAAGGAGGGCTCGTCCGCCTGCCGAGACGTGACCGTTCTCGTTCCGGCTGGCCTTGATCTTTGCCGCGCCCCGCGCGGCCTTGCCGGCATGGATCCCTACCGCGGCGCCTTGCTGCGGGTCTTTCACCGACCGGGTCGAAGCGCCGGCTCCGACCGTGACGGCCTGGGTGTCGATGGCGCCGGTGTAGGAGCCGTTTTCGCGCAGCGTGAAAGCGCCGGCGGCAGCCAGGTGGCCTCTCCAGGTAGATCTTTGCCGGGCTCGCCGACCGCGTCCTCTTCTGGCCTGATCTGGACCGGGGCCGGTCCGTCGCCGCAACCTTGGCGGCCGACTTTCTTCCCCTGGGGCGGCACGCCCCATTCCTCGCGAGACAAGAAACTCTCCGCCTTCGGTCCTTCGCCGAGGCTTCGGGAGCGCGCCCCCAATCGCTGGTGGGGGCAGGGCGCGCTCTGCGGGCCGGACATCGGCCCCCGGTCCTCCGGATCGCCATCGAGGCCGCGATCGGCGCGGCCCGGTTCAGATCGGAGAGACCATCATGGCTACCATCGGCACCTTCACGCTGCGCGAAAACGGCTCCTACACCGGCGCCATCGACACCCTGGCCATCAAGGTCAAGGCCGTCGAATTCCGCCCGGTCGACGAAAAGCCCAGCGACAAGAGCCCCGACTATCGGGTCTATGCCGGCAAGGCCGAGCTGGGCGCGGCCTGGATCAAGACCAGCCGGGACGAGAAGCAATACCTCTCGGTCAAGCTGGACGATCCCTCCTTCAGCGCCGCCATCAACGCCGCCCTGGTCGACCTCGACGGCGACCAGACCGGGGTCTGGTCGCGCAGCAACGGCGCCAAGGAGGACTGACGGCCAAGGCCGGCCCGCTCCGCCACCCGGCGGAGCGGGCGCGGCGCTGGCGAGATTTGGTGGCGTGGGGTGGCGGGCCGCGCTGCGTGAACCCGCCGATTCTACGCCATGACCTGTCTTTCTACGACCGGCCCGGCGAGCCCCTTGAGACCGCCGGGGCGTCAGATCAGAACGGTTGGGCGGGACCGCGAGGACGCTTCCACCCGCCCGCCAAGGCGTCCGCTTCGCACCCCGCGCGCTGCTCGCCGTCGTCTCCCCCCGACGGTTGGCGAGGCGGCGGCCCGATCCCAACTCGGCGTTCCCCCCGCCGCGATCGGGCCGCCGCCGATGGGCCCTCCGGGCCACGGCGGGCCTTAGCCAAAGAGGATCAAACCATGACCACCATCGGCCGCTTCCGTCGCGAGGGCGACGGCTACACCGGGCGCTTCGAGACGCTGACACGACAGATCCCCCTGCGCCTGGTTCCCGCCGACAAGTTCTCTGCCCGGGCGCCGGACTTCGACGTCCTGGCCGACGAGATCGATTGCGGCGTAGCCTGGCGGGTGAGCGACAACAGCGGCGCGGTCCTGAGCGTCAAGCTGGAAGACCCCAGCTGGCCCGAGCCGATCAACGCCCGCCTGATGGCCAGCGAAGACGGCGAGCTGCCGCTGGTCTGGATCCGGCGGAGCGATCCGCCCGCCGCCGTTGCGCCGCCCAACCCGGCGCCGGGCTGACCGCGCGAGTCAGTCGTCGTCCAAGACCTCGTCGGGATCCTCGTACAGCTCGTCCAGTGAGGTCTCCAACCACGCCTCCGTAGAGGCGGCTCGCCGATCCAGGAACTGCTCCAGTTGCTCACCTGTCGCGCGCATCCCGAGCAGGACCTGGGTCGACGGGATCAGGCGAATCCTGTCGCCCAGCTTCCGCCATAGCTCCACGAAGCTCAGCCAGCCGGTCATCAGGAACTTGCTGCGCATGACCACGATGGCGATCTTGGGATTGCCGTACATCACCGCCAGGACGATGCCGATCGCATCGCTGCGGGTGGCCTTGGCGAAGCGCCGGATCTTCCAGAGACAGAAGTCGCCCTTGCCCTTCTCGAAGTCCTGATAGGTTCTCAGGCCCACGCCCATCTTCAGCGCGATCTCGATAGAGGTCATTCGTCGCTCTTTCTTGATCGCCTTCAAGGTGCGGGCAAGTAGACGGGCCTGCCGGGCGAGCGGCGCCATAGGCGAGCCAAGCATGCGACGCTCCGTACTGATCAACTTCTAGATGATTGTCGGCTAGTGGACGGGAGCGCTAGCCCGCCCGTGCGGCCGCACGCGTAAAAAACGTCTGTGCACGTCTTGATTGTTGCTGAAATTGACCGAGCGGTCGTTTGGTGGGGTCCGTTGCCGCAAAACCGGCAATGATCTGCAATTTGGCAGGCAAGAAATCGGCGAGACGGGGTCGATACGCTGCCGGGCCGACTCAGTCGTCAGCTAAAAGGTGGAGCGTTTGCTGGGCGCGCGCGCCCCATGCTCGACGGCTCCGACCGACGCCCTCAGCATGGCTAGCTCTGGCCTGGAGTCCGTTCCTGGTGCGTGACCGCGACCCCTTTGATCGAACCCTCGAAACCCTGCGTCAGCGTCTAGCGCTGGCCGGTCCCATGCAGGGCGCACCTTTGCCGATCGCTGGGTTGGCCGATGAACTCGGCGTCAGTCCGACACCGGTGCGCGAGGCGCTCGCGCGTCTGGCCGGCGAGGATCTGGTCGTGCGCACCCCGCACGGCTATGCCGCGCTGTTGCTCGATCCTGCCCGGGTCGCAGAGCTCTACGAATTGGCCGGGATCCTAGTCTGCGCCGCCTTGCAAGCTCGCGGAATGGACCTGGCGAGTTTCGATCTCGGCTCGCCCCTGGCCGCCGCCCAGGCCACGCCAAACCGCGCCTTATCCAGGGCGTGTGCGAGGGTCGAGGCGCAACTGGCGCCTTTGGCCGCGGCGGAACTGCAGCTTTGCGGCAGCATAGCCGCGTCCGCACGCGCACTACCGGCAAGCGCGAGCCAGCGCTCGGCGCTGGTTAGAGGCGTGCGTCGCCACTTCGCCCGACGTGCAGTCCAAAGCGGCCGCATCCTCGCCGTGGCCCTGGGCCTGATCAAATCTCCCCGAATATAGGTTTGAATATAGCAATCGGAGGTCGTGTGCT
>JAYRLX010000404.1:0-3608 GCA_041905125.1 Caulobacter sp.
TGATGCGGGCCACGCCGACCAGCGGCCGGATCAGGCGGATAAAGGCCGTGGGGCGGAAGATGCGGCCGAACTGCTCGTAGCGCGGGGCGAAGTCGATGATCTCGATCCGCGCCCCGTCCAGGTCGGCGATCTCGGTGCGCAGGATCGGCGTATTGCGGATATAGCCCTGGCGGACCTCGGCCCGGCGATCGACCTGGACGTCCCACAGGCCCTTGGCCTCCTGGCCGTCGGGATCGGCGTCGTCGAGCAGGGCGCTGAACACCGGATCGGAGTCCACGCGCGGCGCGCAGGCCCAGACGAAGCGGCCGGCGGTGTCGATCAGGGCGCTGACCGCGCAGTTGCCGATCGGAAAGAGGTCGAGCGTCTTCTTTTGCAAGGTCTTGTTCCCTGTCGCCCCCAGCGGCTCCGGTCGCCGTTGAAACCAACAGTGTGGCTTGCGGGTTCCTGTCTTCGATAAATCCGCTGTGAAGCGCACGGCGGTGGTGGGGGCGTGGTTCCGTCGCGTTGACGGCGAAGCTTCGGGCGACCATCTGAATTCGACGACGCGGCGTGGCTGCGCGAGACGACGGACAGAGTGACGGTGAAGCGAGTTCTGAGATCCTGCGGCGTCCTGGCGGCGGCGCTGAGCGTGTTGCCCGTCTCGCCGGTCTTGGCCCAGTCCCAGAGCCCGCCCGTCGCCGCCGGTCGCCAGGTGCAGGCGGTTCCGACGGTTCCCGCCAAGCCGGCGGTCGATCTGGCCGCGCTGTCGCTGAACGCCAGCCAGGCCGAAGCCCTGGCCCAGGCGCTGCGCGGCGCGGACGCCCACGGCCTGCCGCCGGAAAGGTTCGCGCCGGACGCGGCGATGGCGTTGCTGGCCGGCCAGGACCCTGCCGGCCGGGCCAAGGGTCAGGCGCAACTGATCGATCTCACCTTGGCCTACGCCCGCGCGGTCCATGTCGGACGTCTGCCGGCCAGCGGCTTCATGGCTGAGTGGGGGCTGCGGCCGGAAGCCTACGACCCGGCGCCCGACTTCGCCGCGGCCGTCCAGCAGGACCGGCTCGCCGCCTGGCTGGCCAGCCTGCCGCCGCCCTATACGGGCTACCAGACGCTGATGACCGGCCTTGCCGCCTATCGCGGCCTCGCGGCCAAGGGCGGCTGGGGCGTCGTGCCCTCGGGACCAAGCCTGACCGAAGGCATGACCGATCCCCGCGTGAAGGCCCTGCGGGCGCGTCTGTCGGTCGAGGATCCGGCGGTCGCGAGGACCGGCGCCGACGTCTACGACCCGGCGTTGGTCCAGGCCGTGCAACGGGCCCAGAAGCGCTTTGGCCTCAATCCCGACGGTGTGGTCGGGCCCGGAACGCTGAACGCCCTCAACGTCCCGATCCAGCGGCGCATCGACCAGATCGTGGCCAATATGGAGCGCTGGCGCTGGCTGCCCCAGACGCTGCCGGCCGACCGCATCCAGGTGAACATCGCCGCCGCCGTCATGTCGGTGTTCCAGCAGGACGCGCCGACCCTGACCATGCGCGCCGTCACGGGCCGTCCGGGCGACGAGACGCCGATGCTGTCGTCGATGATCCACAGCGTCGTCCTGAACCCGCCCTGGAATGTGCCGCAGTCGATCGCCGCCAAGGAGCTCTGGCCCAAGGAGAAGGCCAGCCCCGGCTATCTGGCGCGCAACGACTTCATCGTCATCCCGACCGACGACGGCGGCTCGCGTCTGCAGCAGAAGGCCGGATCCAAGGCGGCGTTGGGCCAGGTGAAGTTCGACTTCAACAATCCCTACGGCGTCTATCTGCACGACACGCCCAGCCGTTCGAAGTTCGACAGCTTCAGCCGCCTGGCCAGCCACGGCTGCGTCCGCCTGCAAAAGCCGATCGAGCTGGTGAAGCTGTTGATGGCCGGCGACCCGGTGTGGACGCCCGAAAAGATCGACGCGACCCTGGCCTCTGGCGACACCGTGCGCGCCAAGCTGCCCCAGCAGATGGCGGTCTTTTTGCTGTACTGGACGGCCTATGTGACGCCGGACGGGCAGGTGAACTTCCGCGACGATCCGTATGGCTGGGACAAGGAGCTGGTGCAGCGTATCGCCGCACTTTGACCCGGCTCAGCTTGCATTCTTAACGTTCTTGCGGTGTCCTGCCCCCACTTCAGTGTCGGGTAAGGGCGTAAACGCATGCATCGACGTAAGCTGCTCCAGTGGGGGCTGGGCGCTTTCGGGGCCGGACTTCTGCCGCTCGCGGCCGCGCGCGCCGACGACGACATCATCGGCGCGATCCTTCAGGGGAAACATCCGGCGGCGGCTCCGGTTCCCGCGCAGCCGGTCTTGAGACCCACCCCCGTGGCGGCGCCGGTCGACCTGCGCTGGGTCCACCTGCACAATGTCCACACCGGCGAGAAGCTGGAAGCGGTCTACTGGGAGAACGGCGAGTACGTTCCGGACGCGGTCCAGGCCCTGAACAAGGTGCTGCGCGACTATCGCAACGACCAGGTCCACCCGATGGACCCCGGCCTCTATGACATCCTGGGCAAGATCCAGGCCCGCACCGAGACCAAGTCTCCCTTCCAGGTGATCTCCGGCTATCGCTCGCCGGCGACCAACAAGATGCTGTCCGATCGCAGCGGCGAAGTCGCCAAGCACAGCCTCCACATGGAGGGCAAGGCGATGGACATCTATCTGGAAGACGTCGCCCTCGAACACGTAAGAGCCGCCGCCCTGGATCTCGGCATGGGGGGCGTGGGTTATTATCCGCAGAGCCGGTTCGTCCACGTGGACGTGGGCCGGGTGCGCCAGTGGAAAGGCGCGTGATCGAAGCGAGGTAGGATGAGCGAGCGTCGCGGCGGCCGGTTCGGCTGGATCTTTGTCGGCTTCGTCCTCGGCGTCCTCACCACCTTCGTGGCGATCTTCTTCCTGAACCTGGCCGACGACAGCGGCTTCCAGGACGATACCGAGCCGCGCGTCACCGCCGCCGAGCAGGCGGCCGACTCGGCCATGCGCGCCGCGCCGGTCCCCGAGGCGCCTGCGCCCGCCGTCGCGCCGCCCGCCGCGACCGCCGCCCCCGAAAATACGCCCGCCGCGCCTGCGCCGCCGGCCCAGCTGGACCCGCAGGTCGCCGAGGACGCCGCGGCGGCCGGTATGACGTCACGCGCCCCGCCGAGATAATCCGCGTCAAACGGCCTCACCGTGCATCCACAGCCTGCTGACACCGCGCTGGCGGCAGGAGGGGCGCAGTTTCCTTGGGCTATCAAGGAGATGCGCTTGACCATCAAGGGAAGCTGCGTGTGCGGAGGCGTGCGGTTCGAGCTGTTCGAGCCGCCGGCGATGATGGGCGCCTGCCACTGTTCGCGATGTCGCAAGGCGGGGTCGGCCGCCTATGTTTATGTCCGGGCCGAGGCCTTTCACTGGCTGGCCGGCAGGTCGCTGCTGACCCGCTACAGACCCAGGCCGCCGTTCCGCTTCACGCGGACCTTCTGCCGTCGTTGCGGCACCGCGTTTGGCGACCCCGAGACAGGGCGGGTGGTCGCTGTCGCCGCCAGCTGTCTGGACGATGATCCGGGTGTTCGGGCGACCTTCCATGAATACGCGCCGGACGAAGCAGCCTGGAGCCCAGGATGCGAGGACGCGCCGT
>JAYRLX010000405.1:0-3599 GCA_041905125.1 Caulobacter sp.
TGCATCTATTCGGTCCACCATCGCGGCACCTACGAGCGGCCGGGTTTGGTGCTGGGCCTGGCGCCGGGCGGCGCGGTGCGCGGCATGGCCTATCGCGTGGCGGCCTCGGAATGGGAAGAGGTCTACGCCTATCTGCGCGAGCGCGAGCAGCCGACCGAGACCTATTTCGAGACCTGGCGCGACGTGAAGATCGACGGTAACGGCAAGGCGCCGGCGCTGGTCTTCCTGTCGGACATGAAGCACAGCCAGTGGGCTGGCGCGCTGACCTTGGATCAACAAGCCCAACTGATCGCCGGCGCGACGGGCCTGTCTGGCCCGAATATCGACTATCTCCGCGACCTCGTCATGCACCTGCGCGAGGACGGCGTGCGCGACCACGCCATGGAGAAGTTGCTGAAGATGGTCGAGGCGATCGAGCGAGGGGACTAGAGACCTTCGTCCTCCAGCGCCTTCGTCGCCCCGTCGATGCGGGTCTGCAGCTCGCGCATGAACTCGGCGCGCTTCAGGCCGGCCGGGATCGGCTCCAGGTACTCAAAGACGATCGTGCCGGGCTTGCGCAGGAAGCCCTTGTCCCAGTGGCTGCCGCAATTCAGGGCCAGCGGCGTGACCGGCATGTCGAGCTCGCGATAAAGCGCGGCGATGCCGGGCTTGTAGTCGCCGGGCTGGCCGACATCGCCCCGCGTGCCTTCCGGGAAGATCACGATCTGGCGGGCGCCCTTCATCCGGTCCTTGGCGTCGCGGACCAGCTTCTTCAGCGCCGCCGAGTGACCGTCGCGGTCGACGACGATCATGTCCGCCTTCAGCCCGTGCCAGCCGAACAGCGGCACCATCAAGAGCTCCTTCTTCATCACGAAGCAGGCGTCCGGCAGGATGGCGAACTGGCTGAAGACGTCGAACATCGACTGGTGCTTGGCCGCGACCAACGCCGCGCCGGTCGGGACATTCTCGCGGCCGCGGATTTCGATGCGCACCCCCGCCAGCCAGCGTAGGGTCAGGATCACGCCCTTCGACCAGAAGGTCAGGCAGGCGCGGTTCACCGCGCGCGGCAGCGGGATCGTGACGAGCATCAGGATCGCCATCGTCGCGGACCACAGCCAGAAAACGAGCTGGAACAGGAACGAGCGCAGATAGATCAAGGAGCGTCCTTCGCCTCGGGGGCGTCTTTGGTCTTGGGGCCAAGGCCCAGGAACGCCTCGCGTCCCAGGATGGCCAGGTACTTACAATATTCGACGATCATGCGTCGCGCGCTGCTGGTGGTTTTCCACCAGCGATGGGCGTTGAGGTCGGTCCTCACCGGATAGGGATAGAGCTTCACGCCGGGCATGGCGGCGCTCAACTCCAGCATCGAGCGGGGCATGTGATAGTCGGCGGTGACCACGATCAGGCTGTCATAACCCTTCAACCGCGCCCACTCCGCGGTCTCGAGCGCGTTGCCGACCGTATTGGCGGCGGTGAACCCCAGGTCCACGCAGCAATCGTAGATCGGCTTGACGGCCTTGGTGACGCTCTGCAGGTCGGCGCGGGTGGCCTCGCGGTTGACGCCCGAGATCAGCAGGCGCTTGCCCTTGCCTTCCTCGAGCAGCCGCGTCGCCGCTTCCAGTCGCAGATTGGAAGCGCCGGTCAGGGCGACGACGCCGTCGGCCTCGGGCGGCTCGGGGGCGGGGGTCGAGAGGTCCACGCGCCCCGTGAAGGCCACGAGGCCCAGACCCCAGATCATCAGGGCGATCAGGAGGGCGGCCAGCGACTTCACGCCATTTCCCCCACGATCCGCGACGCGGCCAGCCTGGCCGAAATCCCGGCGATCAGGGCCGCGACGAACGGCGCGGGCGCGGCGGCCAACAGGTCCATCCAGGCCAGCGGCAGGACGGGCGCAAGGCCCGCGCCGCCGCCGAAATAGCGCAGCAGGGCGCCGACGCCCGCCGCGCTGGCCCCGCCCAGGAAACCGGCGAGCGCGCCCATCATGGCGAAGCGCCCCTGGAACAGTCCGGCTATGAAGCCGCGCTCGGCGCCCGAGAAATGCAGCACCTCGATCACCTCGTGGCGCGCGGCGAGGCCCGCGCGCGTGGCGAATGCGATCACCGCGGCCGCCGCCGCCGCAATCAGCGTAAAAACGCCCAAAGCGGCGAGGCGAGCCATGTCGGCGGCGCGCTCGATGTCGGCGATCCAGCGGCTATGATCGTCCACCGTGGCGTCGACCCCGGCCGAGCGCAAAGCCTTGTCCAGGGTCTCGGCTGTCGGCGGGGCCTTGGGATCCAGGTCCAGGGTGACGAGGCGCGGGGTGGGCAGGTCCTCGACCAGCGCATCCTTGCCGATCCACGGCTCCAGCAGGGCCTCGGCCTTCTCGCGGGTCAGGGCCTGGGCCTCGACCACGCCGCGGACGCCGGCCAGGGTCTCGGCGGCGCGGGCGGCGGCGCTGTCGGGCGTCTCGCCGGCCCGAGCCCGGACGACGACGGTGGCCGAGCCGGTCAGTTGCGCCGTCCAGCCGTGCGCGGCGCGATTGGCGGCCAGGGCGGCGAAGGCCGTGAGGCAAGCCAGGAAGCACAGCACCGCGACGACGAACACCAACGCCCCGTCCCGCGCGTCGCGCGGCGGCAGCAACGGCCCAGGCCGCCAGCGCGAGACGTCGAACAGGGCGGTCACGGCGCCACCTCGGCGCCCAGAAGGCGACCGTCGTGCAGACGCAGGGCGGGCCTCCCGGCGCGGGCGACCATGTCCTCGTCGTGAGTGGCGATCAGCACCGTCGTGCCCAGGCGGTTCAGCTCGACGAACAGGCGCAGCAGGCGCAGCGACATGGCCGGGTCGACATTGCCGGTCGGCTCGTCGGCCAGCAGGATGTCGGGACGGTCGACGACGGCCCGGGCGATGGCCAGGCGTTGCTTCTCGCCGCCAGACAGAGTCGCGGGCAGGGCGTGCATCCGCTCGCCCAGGCCCACCCAGTTCAGGAGCTCGGCGACGTCCTCGCGATAGGTGGCGGGCTTGCGCTTGAGGATGCGCAGCGGCAGGGCGGCGTTGTCGAACACCGACAGGTGCTCAAGCAGCCGGAACTCCTGGAAGACGACGCCGATGCGACGACGCACGAACGGCAGGTCGTGGGCGTGCAGCAGGCTGATGTCGCGGCCGAACAGCTCCACGCGTCCTCGTGACGCACGGTGGGCCAGATAGATCAGTTTCAGCAGCGAACTCTTGCCCGCGCCGGACGCTCCGGTCAGGAAGTGGAACGAGCCCTGACGGAGGGAGAAGCTGATATCCTTGAGGGTTTCCGGCGCCCGGCCGTAGCGCATGGAGACGCCTTCGAAGCGGACCACCGGTAGGGCGTCATCGCCCTGTTCTGTGTCGATCCGCAAGGCGCGTCACTGGGCTTTCTGGACATCAGGGTTAAAATCGGCGACCCCGTAAGCTGTGTGTGGGGATCGTTCGATTCGCGGCCATGATACTGACCTGTCCGGAGTGCGCCAGCCGCTATTTCGTGGACGACTCCAAGGTCGGTCCGGAAGGCCGGGTCGTGCGCTGCGCGGCCTGCGGTCACCGCTGGACGGCGCGCAACGAAGAGGCGGCGACCGATCTCTTCGAGGACCCCGAGAACCCTAGCCTCGCCAGTC
>JAYRLX010000406.1:0-3561 GCA_041905125.1 Caulobacter sp.
GGTGTGACCCCTCATCCGTCAGCTTCGCTGACACCTTCTCCCGCAAGGGGAGAAGGACTACGTACTTCTCATGCCCCTTTCCCCCGACATCCTGGCCTGGCGCGACGAGATGCTGCGGCCGCCGGGGCCGCTGAACGGCCTGGCGCGGGCGACGCAGCGGCGGATCAACCGGCTGATCCCCGAGAAGGTCCACGCCGCGATCACCACGGCGATCGAGGGCATGACACGGGGCATGCTGACCGGCTCGGACTTCCTGACCGGCGCGCCTCAGCTGGGCCTGACGCTGGACGAGCGGCGGGCGCGGGCGGCGCTGGCGATCGACGGCTGGAAGAAGACCGCCGCCGTCGAGGGCGGGGTGACCGGGGCCGGGGGCTTCCTGGCGGCGGCGGCCGACTTTCCGCTGCTGATGAGCTTCAAGATCAAGCTGCTGTTCGAGATCGCCGCCATCTTCGGCCACGACGGGACGGCGCTGGGCGAGCGATTGTTCATCCTGCACATCTTCGAGCTGGCCTTCTCGGACGCCGAGCACCGCGCGCGGGTGATGGACGCGATGCAGGACTGGGACGCCAAGGCCCATCCGGCCCATCTCGACGACTTCGACTGGCGCGCCTTCCAGCAGCAGTACCGCGACCACATTGATCTCGCGAAACTCGCCCAGTTCCTGCCCGTGGTCGGCGCGCCGCTGGGGGCTATCGTCAATTGGCGGCTGGTGGAGCGGCTGGGGCATACGGCGGTGATGGCCTACCGGATGCGGGCGGAGCAGGGGGCGAACGCGTAAAAGGTACGAGCGCGGAACACCCTCTCCCATGGGGAGAGGGCGGGACCCGCGCCGCAGGCGTGGGAGGGGGTGGGGAAGGCGAGGGCTTAGACCCTCACCCTCCCATGCTGCGCATGGACCCCGCCCTCTCCCCAAGGGAGAGGGTGATGGAGGGAACGAGCGTTCGCGGCGACTTATCCTCCCCCTTAAAACCTGCCGTATTCTCTACCCACCTCGTCGCGAGGAAAGGGCGCATGGCCAGCGACCATCGTGGCGGCGGGGGCGATCGAGCGGAGCGCTCGTCGGCGTGGGGGAAGCTCCACAACCGCATCCACGAGGTTGGATGCGGGCCGCGAGCGTACAGGGGGGCTTAATAGCTCCTGTCCGGGACCGGGCTCGCTGCCCGGCCCGCCCGTCTGAGGCGTGAGCCTGGGGAGGCGCGAACACCGCCAAACCAGGGCGCTTTCGAATAACGGTCGCGCGGAGCGTCGGGCTTCGTCGAAACGGTATTTATTCAAAGAACTCCGGACGTCGTCCGGCGCTCCGCGTCCCTTTCCATCCCTTCAGCGGGAGACCGCGTGAAGCGGCGGAGGCGTGTCTGGGCGAGCGCCCCTTCTTCCCCCTCCGGGGGAGGAGCGCCGCAGGCGCGGAGGGGGCAAGTCAGGGAAAGGGCCCGCCGACGCCGCAGGCCCCCACCTGACCACGCTCTGCGTGGTCGTCCGGCCCCGGAGGGGGCGGAAGGATCGCTTCGCCCTACAGATCCAGGTCCGCCGCCGCGAACTCGGCGTTTTCCTGGATAAACCGGAAGCGCAGTTCGGGCTTCCGCCCCATCAGGGTCTCGACCAGGCTTTCCACCGCCTCTTCGCTGCGGGGCAAGGTCACCCGGGCCAGGGTGCGCTTCTTGGGGTCCATGGTGGTCTCCTTCAGCTGGGAGGCCATCATCTCGCCCAGGCCCTTGAAGCGGCCGATCTCGGGCTTCTTGCCCTTGAAGACCGTGGCCAGGAGCTCGTCCTTGTGGGCGTCGTCGCGGGCGTACTCGCTCTTGCCGCCGTGGCTGATGCGGTACAGCGGCGGCAGGGCCAGGAACAGGTGCCCCTGGCGGATCACGTCCGGCATGGTGCGGTAGAAGAAGGTGATCAGCAGGGAGGCGATGTGGGCGCCGTCGACGTCGGCGTCGGTCATGATGATGATCCGCTCGTAGCGCAGATCCTCTTCACGGTACTTGCTGCCGCCCTGGGCCCCCAGGGCCAGCATGAGGTCCGACAGCTCCTTGTTGGCGGTGAACTTCTCGCCGGACGCGGAGGCGACGTTCAGGATCTTGCCGCGCAGGGGCAGGATCGCCTGGTACTTGCGGTCGCGGGCCTGCTTGGCCGAGCCGCCGGCCGAGTCGCCTTCGACGATGAAGAGCTCGGCGCCATCGACGGCCCCGCCGGCGCAGTCGGCCAGCTTGCCGGGCAGGCGGAGCTTGCGGGTCGCGCTGGCGCGGGAGACTTCCTTGTCCTTGCGGCGCTTGAGACGCTCCTCGGCCCGCTCGATGACGAATTCCAGCAGGGCCTGGGCGTTCTTGGGGCTAGAGGAAAGCCACAGGTCGAACGGGTCGCGCAGGGCCTGCTCGACGAAGCGCTGGGCCTCGCTGGTGGAGAGCTTCTCCTTGGTCTGGCCCTGGAACTCGGGGTTCTTGATGAACACCGAGATCAGCGCCCCGGCCTGGGCGACGACGTCGTCGGCGGTGATGATCGTCCCGCGCTTCTCGCCCTTGAGCTCGGCATAGGCCTTCAGGCCGCGGGTCAGGGCGGCGCGGAAGCCGCTCTCGTGGGTGCCGCCCTCGGGCGTGGGGACGGTGTTGCAGTACGACTGCATGAAGCCGTCGTGCTCGCCGAAGCCCTGGGGCGTCCAGGTGACGGCCCACTCGACGGCGCCGGCCTCGCCCTGGCGCTCGATGCGGCCCGAGAAGCTCTCGGGGGTGATGGTGGTCAGGCCCTTGGTCCGCTCGGCCAGGAAGTCGGCCAGGCCGTTGGGGAAGTGGAAGACCGCTTCCGCCGGGGTCTGGTCATGGATGCGAGAGGGATCGCAGGACCATTTGATCTGGACGCCGCGGAACAGATAGGCCTTGGACCGCGCCATGCGGTACAGGCGCGCCGGCTTGAAGCCGCAGCCCTCGCCGAAGATCTCGTCGTCGGGCTTGAAGCGCACCATGGTGCCCTTCTTCTTCGACGGGGCGACCTGCTGGATCGGCCCCAGCGGCTTGCCGCGGGCGAAGACCTGCAGGTGCTCGAAGCCGTCGCGCCAGACGGTGACCTCGACGCGCTCGGACAGGGCGTTGACCACGCTGGCGCCGACGCCGTGCAGGCCGCCCGAGGTCTCGTAGGCCTTGCCCGTGAACTTACCGCCGGCGTGCAGGACGGTCATGATGACCTCCAGCGCCGACTTGCCGGGGTACTTGGGGTGCGGGTCCACGGGCATGCCGCGGCCGTCGTCCTTGACCGACAGGAAGCCGTCGGCGTCGAGCTTGACCTCGATGGTCTTGGCGAAGCCGGCCACGGCCTCGTCCATCGAGTTGTCGAGCACTTCGGCGAACAGGTGGTGCAGGGCCCGCTCGTCGGTGCCGCCGATGTACATGCCCGGCCGCTTGCGGACCGGCTCCAGGCCTTCCAGCACCTCGATGTCGGCGGCCGAGTACTCGCCGGGCGCCGAAGGCTTGGCGGCGGGCGCGGGCTTGGCCGACGGGGGCGGCGGCGGGATCGGACGCGGCGTCGCCTCGACGTGCGGCTCGACGCTGCTCAGCAGCGGCGCGGCCGGAACCG
>JAYRLX010000407.1:0-3546 GCA_041905125.1 Caulobacter sp.
CGACGATCCGGCCGCCGGTCATCGGCGCAGGGACGCCCGTGGTGCCTGGAAAGCTGATCGGCAGACCCTTGGCTGTGCGGGCGGCGAGATAGGCGAAGGCCTCGGCCTCGATGCTGTCGCCGCGCCAGCCGAAGTCCTCGGCGGTCTTGACCGGCACGGGGGCGCGCTCGATCAGGGCCTTCATGATCTGAGGATTGTGACGCCCGCCGCCGCAGACGATCAGGGCGTTGGGGCGCGCGCCGTGGTCGAAGGCCTTGATCACGGCTTCGGCGGTGAAGGCCACCAGGGTGGCGGCGGCGTCCTCGGCCGACAGCGGCTCGACTAGGTCCAGCGGGAAGTCATAGCGGTCCAGCGACTTGGGCGCCGGGCCGGCGAAGTAGTCGCTGGCCAGGAAGGCGTCGAGGATCGCCTGGTCGACCTTGCCGGCGGCGGCCAGGCGGCCATTCTCGTCGAACCGGCCCAGCCCCCGCTCCTGCAGCATCAGGTCGATCATGCCGTTGCCGGGGCCGGTGTCGAAGGCCAGCAGGTCGTCGCCGTCTCCGATCAGGGTGATGTTGGCCACCCCGCCGATGTTCAGCGCCGCCACCGGCGCGGAGAGGCCCGAGGCCCGGGCGCGAGCGGCGTGGTAGATCGGGGCCAGCGGCGCGCCCTGCCCGCCGGCCGCCACGTCGGCCGTGCGGAAGTCGAAGGCCACCGGCTGGCCCGTGGCCTTGGCCAGACGCTCGGCGTCCAGAAGTTGGACCGTCCGGCCGATCCGCTCCGGCGTCGGGCGCTCGTGCAGCACGGTCTGGCCGTGGACGCCCAGCAGGTCGAAGTCGCGCCAGGCCAGGCCATGCTCGCCTAGGAAGCTCTCGGCGGCGTGGAAGTGCTCGTCGGCGACGGCCTGGGCGGCCTCGGCGAAGATCTCGGGCGCGGGCTTGTCGCGCGGCCAGCCGCGAGCGACCTCGGTGGCGACCAGAAGCAGGTCCCGGGTCTCTTCCCTGAGCTTGCGCTCGCCGGCGGGGCCAAAGGCTTGGATGTCGTGGCCGTCCGTCTCCAGCACCGCCATGTCGACCGCGTCCAGCGAGGTGCCGGTCATGAATCCCAGGATCTTCATGGGATCGTTGACTGCCACGCCCGCGAAACGGTAGCTAGGCCCCATGATCGACGCTGTCGTCCTGGCCCGCCCCTATTACCGCCCGCTGCCATAGCGGGAGGCCGACCAGACACGCCCCCGCCTCGCCGGGGTCGCTTTATCAACAGTCGATCATGCGCTCCGACCCCTTCCCGGAGTCTTGAAATGAAGTCCTCACAAGCCGACGCCGCCGTGCTAGACGGCCCGCCAAGTCAAATAGAGAGTCGATCCATGTCCGCCGCCTCGTCCTTCAAGTCAGAGTTCCTGCGAACCCTGGAGGCCCGCGGCTACATCCACCAGATCACCCATCCGGAGGAACTGGACGCGGCCGCTTCGGCCGGGATCGTCACCGCCTACATCGGCTTCGACGCCACCGCCCCCAGCCTGCACGTCGGCTCGCTGATCCAGATCATGCTGCTGCGCCGCCTGCAGCAGGCCGGCCACAAGCCGATCGTCCTGATGGGCGGCGGCACGACCAAGGTCGGCGATCCGACCGGCAAGGACGAGAGCCGCAAGTTGCTGAGCGACGCCGACATCCAGGCCAATATCGCCGGCATCAAGCAGGTCTTCGCCAAGTTCCTGACCTTCGGCGACGGACCGATCGACGCGATCATGGTCGACAACGACGCTTGGCTGTCGAAGTTCGGCTATGTCCAGTTCCTGCGCGAATACGGCGTGCACTTCACCGTCAACCGGATGCTGGCCTTCGACTCGGTCAAGCTGCGCCTGGAACGCGAGCAGCCGATGACGTTCCTCGAGTTCAACTACATGCTGATGCAGGCGGTGGACTTCCTGGAGCTGAACCGCGCCCACGGCTGCGTGCTGCAGATGGGCGGCTCGGACCAGTGGGGCAACATTCTCAATGGCGTCGAGCTGACCCGTCGCGTCGACCAGAAGAGCGCCTTCGGCCTGACCACGCCGCTGCTGGCCACCGCTTCGGGCGCCAAGATGGGGAAGACGGCCGCGGGCGCTGTTTGGCTGAACGCCGAGCAGCTGAGCCCCTACGACTACTGGCAGTTCTGGCGCAACACCGAGGACGCCGACGTCGGCCGCTTCCTGAAGCTGTTCACCGACCTGCCGCTGGACCGCATCGCCGAGCTGGAAGCCCTCGAAGGCGCCCAGATCAACGAGGCCAAGAAGGTGCTGGCCGACGAGGCCACCCGCATGGCCCACGGCGAGGAAGAAGCCCGCAAGGCGCGCGACGCGGCCGAGAAGGCCTTCGAGCAAGGCGCTCTCTCGGCCGACCTGCCGACCTTCGAGGTCCCGGCGGCCGACCTGGAGGCTGGGATCGTGCTGGCGGCCCTGTTCGCCGACGCGGGCCTGGCCGGTTCGCGCGGTGAAGCCCGTCGCCTGGCCCAGGGCGGCGGCCTGAAGGTCAACGACAAGGCCGAAGCCGACGCCAACCGGACGATCACCTCCGCCGATCTCGTTGAAGGCGTGGTCAAGCTCGCCGCCGGCAAGAAGAAGATCGTGTTGGTGAAGCCTGTTTAGTTATCGTATGCCCGGACGGACTTGACCGGCCCGTCCGGGCCCCTCACCTGTTTTGAGTGATCGAGGAAGCGACCGATGCTGCAACCCGGCGACAAGGCCCCTGATTTCGACCTCCCGACCGACACCGGTCGCGTCAGCCTGTCGGCGCTGAAGGGCAAGAACGTCGTCCTCTATTTCTACCCGAAGGACGACACGGCCGGCTGCACCTCCGAGGCGCTGCAGTTCTCGTCGGAAGTCGAGGAGTTCCAGAAGCTGGGCGCGGTGATCATCGGCGTTTCCAAGGACAGCGTCGCCTCGCACGCCAAGTTCCGCGCCAAGCACGACCTGACCATCGAACTGGCCGCCGATCCGATGGGCGATATCGTCGAGGCCTATGGCGCCTGGGTCGAGAAAAGCATGTATGGCCGCAAGTACATGGGGATCGACCGCTCGACCTTCCTGATCGACCGCGAAGGCGTCGTTCGCGAAGTCTGGCGCAAGGTCAAGGTGCCGGGCCACATCAAGGCGGTCATGAACGCGGCCAAGGCCATTAAGTAAGTCCGCGCCCGTCGGGAACGCTTACGCCGAGCGCGTGTTGTATCTAAGCCGCAACCTGTGGCGTTTCCGAGCCTTACGCGGTTAACGTGTAGTCCTGTTGGTCAGGAAACGTTAAGGATCGAAGCGCAAAATGACTTTTCGCGAGTCACGTCCTTTAGAGGGCGCGAAGAGTCTTGCACGTTAGCGTTTTATCGTTCCATATCCCCGGACCTGAAACGGGGGGTTTCCTGGGACGATGGCGATCAAGCGCTTTAGGCGGCTGCGGCAATCTCTCGAAGCTCTGTTCCCTGAACGGCATGTCTACGTCCGCTCTGGCGGCGAGATGCGCGGCTATGTTCTGTCCACGAACAAACAGCTGATCGGCGCGGGCTGCGTCGCGGTCGGCGCGCTGTGGATGGGCGTCT
>JAYRLX010000021.1:0-20288 GCA_041905125.1 Caulobacter sp.
GTCGCCGCCGAAGGAGCCCAGGTCCACCCACGCGCCCGAGATCCGGACATAGAGGTGCTTGTCCTTCACGTCGGCGGCGTTGTCGATCTTCCACGCGTCGCCCTCGGCCGCCGAGGCGGGAAGCGCGCTCACTGCGGAGACCGTGCCCTTCAGGCCGATGCCAGCCTGATAGGCGTCGAGGATCGCTTCCTTGATCGCCAGCAGCGACTGGATGTTGTCGGCCAGTGTCAGGACGCTGTCGTACTGCTCCCACAGGGCGCGCAGCGCCGTGGCCAGCGCCTCCTGGGTCAGCTCGCCAGCAGCGAACTGCGCCTGCAGGGCGGCGAGCTGGGTTGTGAACTCAGGGATGCCCAGGGCCATGGCTTAGGCGCTCGCCTTCTCGGCCTGCTGCAGGGCGATCTTCAGCGCGCCCGGCAGGCCCGGCAGGATCAGCGTGGCGTTGGCCAGCGCCATCTTCTCCTGGGTGTCCTCGATCATCAGCGGCAGCAGGCCCTTGATGACCTGTACGATCTCGTCGATCGACAGCGCGCCGGCCTGGGCGATCAGCGCCGCGAGCGGCCCGAGGGTGGCCTCGGCCTGGGCCTTGCGGGCCGCGTCGGCCGAGGCGGCGAGCGCAGCGAGGCGCTCTCCGACCGTGGGGGTCGAAGTCGTTTCGGTCATGACGGTGTCCTTGTCGGAGGGTTAGAGCGGCTCGACGCCGATCCGGCGGTTGTTCTCGTCGAGCACCCAGCGATGGGTTTGGACGAGCCGGCCGCCTTCGACCCTGTGGGTCTGATCAAGTTGAGGGTCGTAGTCTTCGGTCGCGATCCAGGGCCGGGTTTCCAGCTCCATGGCGCCGAGCGGGGCCTGAGTGGTCCACAGGATCCGCCCGCTACTCGGGTCATTGGGGAGCGGCTCGAAGATCACGGCGTTGATCGTCTGCATCACCAGCTCCCCATGCTCTTCAACAGGCGGTAGTCGACGTTGACCGAGGTGTGGGCGCTCCAGATCACCTCGACCAAGCGATAGCCGGCGGCGCAGTCCTTGGAGCCGGCGAGGCTCACGCTGTCCTGACCGTTGGCGCCGTAGCAGCGGAATTGCTGCTCGCCGTCGATGTAGAGCTGGAACTCCCAGTTCCGGTCACCGCTCGGGAAGTGCTGGGCGACCGTGCAGTCGGCGTCCACCGTGCCCGCCTTCGGCAGGTAGACGTAATGCGACAGGATCGTCTGGAAGCCGCCCGAGCCGCCGACTGCATAGGAGGCGTTCGAGCGCGAGGTGCTCGTCGCCGCGCGGTTGGCCAGCTGGGGCGCATCCACCGTGCCATAGACGATCAGCGAGCCCAGGATCGCGACGTTGGTCATGTAGACCGTCCCGCCGCTGACGAAGAACGGATAGGTGCTCCCCAGGCCGTTGGAGATCCCGAAGTAGTCGGCGTCGATTAGGAAGCCGCCCGTGACCCCGTTGTTGATCCCCTTGAAGCCGATGATCTTGTTGCCGGCCGATAGCTGAAGACCGAAGGCCGCGCCGACTTGGCCGTTCAGCGTCGCCAGGGTGGTGCTGATCGTCGAGATCGAAGCGGTGTTCCCGCCCACCGTCGAGGACAGCGTCGAGATGCTGCTGGCCTGGGCGCTCTGGGCGTTTGAGAGGGCCGTCAGCTGGCTGCTGACCGTGGCGACGTTGTTGTTGAAGTTCGTCGTCAGCGTGGTCAGCGCTAGGGCCGTGGCGTTCTGGTTCGTGGTCAGCGTCGCCAGTGTCGAATTGACCGTGGCGTAGTTGCTGTTGACCGTGGCCGCGAGGGCGATCTGGTAGGCCGAGAGGGCCTCGTCCTGGCTCGCCCGCGTCAAAGCTTCGATCGCCAGAGCGGCGGCGGCGTTGGCGAAGCCGACCGTCATCTCCTCGTGGTGCTCGGCGATGGTCTCGGTGTTGCTCTCGACCTTGCGGATCTGGTCGTCGATCGTCGCGCCGATCGGCCGGCCGCTGGGCGGCAGGATCTGACCCAGGAGATCTAGATCCCAGCCTGCGGCTTTGGTCAGGGCGTCCAGCACGCGCAGCTGGGCGTCGCGAGCGGTCGCCTCGGCCTGCTGTGTCAGTTCGGTCCAATACTGGAGCTGCTCCTCGGCGAACTTGCCAATCTTGGCCGCGATGATTTCGCCCGTATTGACCGTGCCCAGGTCGGTGCCGGTGTCCGGGTTCTCGACGCCGCCGGCCGTGATGTAGCGAACGCGGACCTGGTAGACCGCGCCAGGCTTGACGCCCGTGACAATCAGCTGGCGCGCCGAGGCGGGGAAGGTCTGAGACTGCCAGGGACCAAACGACGACGGGCCGAGAACCTCGCGGTAGTCGACGACGATCGAGACAGCGTCGTAGAGGTCGGCCTCGCCCTGGATGACGATCGCCGGCAGCGAACCGAATTCGTTCGCCGTCACGCCCCCGACGATGGTCCAGGCGCCGTCACCGGGCAGAGGGACCACATTGGCGTCCACGCCCGTCAGGGCCGGATCGGCCGGCGGCTCGTTGGTCTGCCCGAGGGCGTAGGCGTGCTTGCCATCGGTTTCGGTGCGGCAGATGTACGTCGGCAGTTTGGTCGAGAGGTCGCGGGTCCGCTTCTGGATCCGCACCTTCTGGCCGTTAAGGCCCGCCTCCGGACTGTTCACCGTGACGCAGGCGCCGGGCGGGAGCCACTTCCAGCGCGGGAACAGGGTCAGGACGATCCCGGTCAGCTCGCGGGCGTCCTCGATCGCGTAGCGGCAGATCTGGCCCACCTGGGTGGCGCTGGTGATCAGCGGCATGCCCAACTCGATCGAGCGTTCCTCGCCGTCGACGGCCACGTACTCGGCGACCTGCACCGGGGCGTCGGGCGTCACGACCTGCCAGTCCAGGGCCTCTTCGGTGTAGCTGGGCCAGACGGTGTTGATCCGCTCGGCCGCGCTGACCTGGCCGGGAACCGTCATCGTGCCGACGATATCCGCCTCGGTGATCGTGGCCAGGCTGACGGCCGGCGCGTTGACCATGCACGAGATCTTCGACCCGCCCAGGATCGGCACGCCGGCGCCGGCCTGGAGCATGGCCTTCAGGACTTCGTAGTCATCGTCCAGGCTGTCGACCGCGCCGTCGACATACCAGCTGTTGGCGTCCGAGACGTTCGCGCCGTGCACGAAGGCCGGCACGTCGATCTCGCTGATGTCGGCGCCCAAGCCGTGGGTCAGCACGCCGCCCGAGCGCCGGCCGATGATCCAGGTGATCGCGTTACGGTAGGGGCAACGCGACCACGTCCAGGTGCTCTCGTCGTTCCAACGATGTGCGCCCGAGCCGCCGGGATAGGTCGAGTCCTGGCGCGGATCGTAGGTCTTGACCCAGCGCCCGATCATACGCGGCGACGGGACACCCGAGGCGTATTTCTTCGGATCGTACTCCAGCGCCCAGAGCGACGCGGCCAGGCCCGACAGCTTGTGCGCCGAGGTCCACTCCGACGGCATGCCGCCGTGATTGGCCGGCGTGTCCTTCGAGCCGGTGGCCGTCCAGTGCAGATAGGGCTCGTTGGCCTGACCCAGCTGGGTCTTCAGCCACATGCGGTTGAGGTAGTAGCCGCTCGCCCCCTCGCCGCCGTCGGCGGTGAATGGCACGGTGACGCCGTTGGCCTGGAAGGCCTCGAACCCGTCGATCGGCCCCGCGCCAGAATAGACGGTCGCGAAGTTCAGGAACTTGTTCGTGTCGCCGGCCGCCTGGTTGAAGACGATGCTGCCGGCGATGGCGCTGCGGCCGATGCCATAGGGAATGCCGGCGCGCGGATCCGCCTGCCACTGGAGAACGGTCTCCGGTCCCTTGATCTTCGGCGTCAGGGCCTTGGTGGCCTTGCTGACCGCGTAGACCTCGGCCGCCAGGGTCGCGCCGATCGTCGCGTAGCCGGCGGCGGCGGCCACGACGGTCGAGGCGCCGACGGCGGCGGCGGCGAAGGCGACCTGGCTACCGACCCAGACTGCGGCGGCTAGCGCGGCTTGAGGCATGGGGCGGCGCTCCACAGGCACAGGATGTCGGCGGCGGCGGGCTTGGCGAGGCGGCAGACACCGTCCGGCGCGAAGGCCAGAACGAGGGTCTGATCCATGACGACGCCTAGCGCCGGCCAATCCTCGGCCGACGGCAGGGCCACGATGTCGCCGGGCAAGGCGTAGGCCCAGGGCAGGCGCGCCAGGCCAAGGTCATCGAGGGCCGCCTCCAAGGTGGCGAACCCGGTTCGCTTCAGCGCCTTACGCGCCGACAGGGCGGTCTTGTAGTAGCCGCCCCGCGACAGACGCGGCCGATAGCCGAGGCCCTTCAGGTCGTGGGCCGCCAGGCGGACGCAATCGCGCACGCCCCACTCGAAGGCCTGGTCACAGAAGGCCTCGCGCGTCGCCTGGGCGGCGGCGACGCGGACGTCGAGCGGCGTCATGGTCAGGCCCCGAAGTAGGTCGTGCCGTAGAGGCGGGCGTAGGCCGCCGCCTGGGCCGCGCTGAGCGCGCTGGTCGGCGTGTCCGAGCCCCAGGGGATCGAGCGCGAGACCGACTGCATGTACTGCAGGCCCAGCTCGCCGGGCTTGCACCGCTGGTGGAAGCCGTTGTTCAGCCGCGCGCCTTCCTTCTTGCGGAGGAACCGCGCCATCCGGGAGTTGGCGGTGATCGTCAGGCTGCGAATGTTCTCGTCGACCGTGTTGGTCAGGACGTCGCTTTCGCCGACGAATTGCTCGTCGGCCTCGCCCACGACCTGGCCGGTGATCGGATCCAGCACGACCTCCCAGATCCGCACCCGCGAACCTTGGACGCCAGGCGCGGCTAGGGCCGCCATGGCGGCGTTAGTCGGCGGGAAGATCACGAACGAGGTCGACGGCGCCTCAGTCATCAGGCCGTCGGCAATCGGGCCGATCGCGCCCAGCACGCCGAAGGTCTCGTCGCGCTCCTGGAAGGTGACTTCCTGGCCGTCGACTGCGAACGAGAAGAACCCGTCCTCGCTGAGGCGCAGCGGCCCGCTGGGCAGGTCCCATTGCAGGCAGAACGGCAGCATGATCGCCGGCTGCTTGAGCGCGGCGTCCCGTTCGGGCGAGAAGCTCATGACGGCTATCGTTCCGAGATCTTGAACGTCACGGTGTGGAAGCGCAGCCGCTTCACCGACCACTTGATCGGGCCGGGGTCTAGGTCGCCCTCGATCATCGGCTCGGTGAAGGCCAGGGCCGTGCCGTCGGCCGGGGACGCCCGCAGCATCGGGCCGATCGTCACGATGACCCGACCGGCGCCGTCCGCCACGACCTCGGACGTCGTCCGGTGCATGTAGACCACGCCGTTCTTGATGAAGCTGAACGGCGTGAAGGTCGGCAGGGTCGAGCCCGGCGTCAGGCCACGGATCGCGAGCAGCGAGCCCGCCTGACCCGCGCCGTCGACCACGGCGGCCACCGGCAGACCGGCGACGCCCAGGCGAGGCCAGATCAGGCGAACCGCGCCGCCCTCGGTCTTGTGACGCAGCTGGGCGGCCAGCCAGGCGGCGGCTCCCGCTTCGCTGAGATCGCCGATCGTCACGGAGACGGCGCATCGGCCGGGACGCAGGATCGTCTGGGACGCGCCGGCGCCGGTCGTGGGCGATACGCGGGCGCTGGCGTCCGGGATCTCGGGCTCGATCTCGGCGGCGCGCGGCAGGGCGGGCAACAGGAAGGCCATGTCAGCGGCCCAGGCGGCTCGCCGCCGCCTTCTGGATCTGGGCCTGGGCCATCGCCGCGCCGCCCTGGGCGCCACGGATGGCGGCCCGGCTTT
The DNA here is from genome assembly GCA_041905125.1 of Caulobacter sp. Taxonomy (GTDB): domain Bacteria; phylum Pseudomonadota; class Alphaproteobacteria; order Caulobacterales; family Caulobacteraceae; genus Caulobacter. The sequence goes on from JAYRLX010000021.1 coordinate 5,754, forward strand.
CAGCGGCGGAGATCTTGCCGTTGATGTCGTGCATCAGATCCTCCGTCAGGATCGCGCCGCGCAGATCGAACTGGAACACCGACTGCCGGCCGCCATTGGCCAGGCCCGAGGAGAACGACAGGCTGTTGACCTTCCGCACCGTCGACAGCGCCCCGCCCGTCGCGATCGACCCACCACCCGCGTAGCCGCGCAGCGTGCCGCTATTGATCGCTTCGAGTAGGCCGCGATGCTCTCGCGTGGCCTGGGCGTTGACCACGAACTCCTCGTCGGAGAGCTTCAGGAACCGGCCGCTGGCAAGCTGGGCCAGGATCGCGTCATCCCTCGGGCCGCCGGGACCGCGCACCAGGCCGCCTCCGCCGGCATAGCCGGGGATGGCGCCGCCACCGCGGAGTCCTAGGAAACCGGCGACGAAGCCAGCGCCCTCGGCGCCGGCCGAAGACGTCGCCGCCGCCGTCAGGGTCAACAGGGCCGCCGTGGCCGATGCCGCCGCCGTGGCCAGTGCGCCCGCGCTGACCGCCGCCGCGCCGTCGGCCGCCGCCTTGGCGCTGGCCGCTGTCGCGCCGGCCGCGTCGGCCGCCGTGCTCGCCGTGCCGAAGAGGGCGTTCAGGGCCTTCTCTGCCGCTTCCGCCGTCGGCGCGATCAGCAGCTGGTCGACAAGGCGCCCGACGATCTGCTCGCCGATCGTCCGTCCGACATTGGCCAGGACGCTGGCGAAGTTGCCCGACTCCAGCGCCGCGCTCACCAGCGAGGACCGCAGGGTCTGCAAGCCCTCGACAACGCCCTGGTCGGCCTGTTCCGTGCCCGGCACGATCAGCGAGCGGCGATACGAGGCCAGCTGGCTTTCGTTGGCGCGTTCGACCGCCTTGCGCTGCAGGGCCTCGATCGCCGGCAGGGCCGCGAGGCGCTGGCGGGCGATGGCCTTCTCCGCGTCCGTCGCCGTCTTCGAGGCGATGATCGCCTCGGTGCGGGCGCGCTCTTCCTGCTGCTGCAGGTCGAGGATCTTCAGCTCCAGGTCCCGACGCTCGGCGACCGTGGTCGCCAGGCCTTGCTGGGCCTGGAGCAGTTCGGTGCGGTTCTGAAGGTCGTTCTCGGCCAGGGCGACCGCCAGGTCGGCGATCTCCTGGTCGGCGATGGCGCGGGCGCGGGCCTTCTGCTTGTCGGCCGTGTCGTTGGCCAGCTTGGTCAGCCCGGCGATTTCCTCGGGCGAGTAGCCGCTGGGGTTGGCCTTGGACTTGGCCTGATCGGCCAGTTCGTCCTCGCGCGCTTTGCGCGCAGTCTCGATGCGGGCCAGCTCGACGTTCAGGCGATCCTGGGTCGAGGACGTCAGATCCGCCTGGGCCTGGAGCTGATCATCCTGGGCGCGCGCCAGGTCGGCGGCGTAGCGGCGGTCGTGTTGCAGGTCCGCGCGGTCCTCCTGAAGTGCCGTGCGAGCAGTTTGAGCGCCTTCCTTTTTAGCAGCGGCGGCATCTCCAGCGGATTTGATCGCCTGAGCTTCCTGAGAGGCCTTGGCGTAGGCAGTCTCGAACGAGAGCTTATCCTTGCTGACGTACTCGTCGGTTTTCTTCAGCGTGTAGATCTGAGCTTTGAGGTCCCGGACAAGAGCACTATCGCCGCCCGCCTGAGCGATACGCAGATCAGCTTCGAGCGTGCGGGCTTCATTCTTGAGATCGCGTCCGCGCGTTCGATCTTCCGGCCTGCTCCATTCTTCGACCTTCGACGTCCTAAGCCGCGACAGAGCCTCCGTCACGTTCTTCAGATCAGCCTCGGCCTGGCGAACATCTTTCGCCGCGCCGCTGTTCTTGTCACGTGCGGCTAGCATGACGCCGCCGCCGGCAACGACCACGTCGCCAGTAATCCGCTGATCTTGCTCGCGTTCCCGAGCCTTGGTTAGGTTGTCCTTCGCCTTCTTTTCCCTGATCTCAAGATCGGCGATTGCTTCCTTCCTGCGAGCGTCGGCAGCACGGTACAGTTCATCGGCCAACTGCCCGACAGCCCCAGCGAACGCCGCGACCTTCGGTGTAGACGTCGCCGCCTGGGCGCCGAGACCCTTCACGCCTTCGGACGCGGCCCGCCCATACTGGGCCACTTCCTTCAGTTTTTCGTTCAGCGCCTTTGAGCTTTCACGGAAAGCCCGTTGGTCTTCCTCTGCCTGCCTCACATGCTTGTTGTGCAGAACGATGGCACCGATAACTGCGCCCAAGGCCAAGACCACAGCGCCGCCCGCGACGCTCCCGCCAATCATCGTTAGCGCGCCCGTGAACAGCTGAGTCGCGACGGCGCCAGCACGAGCAGCAAGGCCCGCCGCGCGAGTAGCTGCCGCGTTCTCCACCTGCGCTGCGGCCGCCTTCGCGGTCGCCGTACCAAGAGCAAGTTCCGCGACTTCCAGCTCCTTGTTGACCCTTGCAAGTTCGCGGCGCGTTGCGAGAGCCGCCTTGCCGGCTTGGGCTTCTGAGGCTTGAGCACTGGCGCGGGTCACGGAGCCAGACAGGTCGCCGGCGCCGACCCGGACGTTTCCAAACCCGGCTGCGCCGTTCGCTGCCGCCTGGGCCTGGGCCGCCCGAGCTGCCGCACGCTGCTCATTAGCTAGGGCGATATTGACCTGATATTGGCCAGCCTCCTGGCGCAGGGCAGCAATTTCCGCCTCGATCGCCGCCACATCGGCTTGAGCGGCCTTCGCCACAGCGTCGGACTTCAGCTTGGCGGCGGTCACGCCTTCCAGCATGACGGCGTTACCCTTGAGCACCTCGATACCGAGAGCGATCTGAGCAGCGGTCGCCGTGCCTACGCCACGCGCCATTTTCAGGCCATAGGCCGCGCCGATCACGGCAAGCGCCGGAATGATCAGATCCAGGTTGTTAGCCACGCCCTGGATGCCCGCCGACAGCCGCTCCGTCGCGCTGAGAGACGAATCCGTTTCGCCAACATACTTGCTGAGGGCGTTGTTCAGGACGGTAAGGCTGTTGCCGATCGTCAGCGTCGCCTTTTCCGATTGGGCCGCGATGATAGGGAAGCCACTTTGCTGGATGCGGAACTGATCCGCGCCACTCACCTTGCCGGCTTCGATGTCCTGCTTGAGTTTCGCTAGCGACCCGCCGTACTTCTCCGAAGCCTGCACAGCCGCCAATAGAAGCGGCCGTGCGCCATCCAGGATCTGGTTATATTCGTCCGATTGGACGCGGGTCTGGGCGAGCGCCTGATTGAGGCCCAGAATGGCGCCCGCCGCCTTGGCGGAGCTTTCGCCGCCAATCTTGATCGACGCCGCCACCGCAGTGGTCAGGCCCAACGAGTCCGAGCTGGTGGTATTCAGGTCTTTCTGAAGGACCGACAGACCGCCATAAAGGCGGCCAAGGTTCTCCAACTCGACCCCGTATTTTTGCGCTACGCGATATAGGCTTTCCTGCGTGCCGAGCAGGTTGTCGCCTTCGAGGCCAGCGACCTTCAGCTGGTTTTTGAAACGGGTATAGCTGTCGGCGTAGTCCTTGACCTTGTCGACGGTCAGCCCAGCAGCCAAACCAGTAGCCAGCGGGGAAGCGGAAGACAGCAAAGCACCGCGGATGCGGGTGCCGCTGGCAGTCAGTTGGGCTTCAGCCCGCTTCGACGCGGCTAGCATCGGGTCATAGACCCGACCCATCTTCCGACCAGCATCGTCCAGCTTCCGGATCGACTGATCGAACCGCTGTTCAATCGCCCTTACCTTGCGGTCAGTCTGAGCATTGGCCTTCGCCAAGGCTTGCTCGTACTTATCGATGCGCGCTTCCAGACGCACCAATAGGCGCTGAACGTCGATATCGTTCATCGTTATTCCTCGCCAAAAGGTAGTGACAACGACCACGTCGAGCGCGAAGCTCGACATCACGCTCGTGGGGGAACAGATGGTCGTCTTGTTGCTAGGCTTGATCGCCGCGATCATGTTGTTCGGCGCGGCGAAGGTGCGAAGCGGTATCGTGGGGGGGCTTGGAGCCGCCGTTCTGGTCGCCGCCATAGTTCTGGCGTCGCGGGTCCCCACTGGCGTCTGGATGTTCCTTGGCTTTGGCTTACTTCTCGCGTTCCTGATCGCGATGCTGTTCTTCCATCACCTAGATACGAAACAGATGTGCGTGGTCTACAGGCAGCGGCTTGAGGCGGAAAAGCGAACAGAAGAGCAGATCCAGAATGCGCTGAAGATCTACAAGCGGTCAGGCGAGGGAGCGATGGAGAGGTACATCAGTTCTCTCCCTGCCAAGGCTGCGATATCGCAGGCCCAAACGCCAGCGGAGTTGCCGCCAAAACGCCTCCTCCAAGGGGGGCGCGTCACCTAACCGTACTTCGCCATGAGTTCATCATGCTCCGCGTCGGTCGGCGCGGGCGGCTTCTCGTCTTCGACGCTGTTGGCCCGTCGGTAGCCCTCGACGATGGCGCGGAACTGCCAAAGGCTCATCCGGTGCACCTGGTCGATGTCGTAGCCTAGGGCGCCGGCGTTTCGATAGATGCTGGCGAAGGAGATGCGTCCGTCTGGAAGCCTGTCCCCGTCTCCCCCGCCACTGGCTCCCCCAGGCTTTCGTCCGGCTCCGCCAAGGCGGCGTCCAGGACGGCCACAGCAACCATCGCGTTCTCAAACCAGGCCGGGCGCTCGCCGACATAGCGGTCGGCCATGCGCTGGGCCTCATACTGGTTCATGCCGCCGCCGATCAGGCCCAGGCGGATCGTGTGAAGGACGTCGCTCGTGGTCCACTGGTTGGTGCGGAGGCGATCGAGCACCAGGCCCGGCCCCACGCGGCGGATCGAGCCGTCGGGCTTGCGGTCGCCGCAAACCTCCTCCAGCTCCTCAAGCTCGCCGAGCGCGAGGCGGAAGGTGAACCTCCCGCCCCCGAACGACAGCTGGATGCTGCCGTCGTAGCGCATCAGGCGACGGCCGAGCCTTCGATCTCACCCTCGGACTTGAGGTTGATCGAGATCTCGCAGCGCTTGCCGCGATCCCCGGTCACCTCGAAGTCCGAGCAGTGCCAGGCGCCCTCCCAGAGGTAGCCGCCCGCGATATCGACAATGACCTCGCAGTTCTTGGCGTCCTTGTCCTTCACCCAGTCGAAGAAGAACGCCAGGTCGGCCTTGTCGAGGACGCCCGAGGCGTTGACCTCGCCCGAGACCGAAACCTTGTCGCGGACGAGCCACGCGACCTTTTCGGGATCCGTGCAGTCCACCTCGGCGGTGTCCTGCAGGTCGGCGGTGAATTTGATGCCGCGCTGAGCGTTGAGGCTGCAGCGGGCGGTGAACACTTCAGGTGAGGCGGCGTTGCCCACCTTCAGCACGAGCTTGATGCCCTTGACCGAGGCCATGGTTGTCTCCGGGAAAGGCCGCGCCAGGGCGGCAATGGTTAGGAAGGTTCGGTGTCAAACCGGATGGTCAGGACGGCGTGACGGCTGAGGCCGTCCGGATCGCCCAGGTATCGGGCGGCGCTGACCGCCTGATCGATGACGTCGTGCCCGACCAGCGCCAGCTCGGCGCGGAGGGCCTCGACCACGGCGCCGGCGACGGCGCGGATCTCGTCGGACTTCACGTCGCGGGAATAGACGTCCAGCTGGACGACGGTCTCAGCGCCGCTGAGGCAGTCGGTCTCGTCCTCGAAGTCGACATCGACAGGGCCGAGGGCGATGTAAGGGAAGACGCGCTCGGGCGGCACGCGGTCGTAGAACCGGGTCTTGCCGCCCATGCTGGCCTTGACCCCAGCGTCGTCGCGAAGCCTGTTCTCGATCGCCTTGCAGATGGGGCCAGCGGGATCCTTCATCACTTCACCGCCGCCTTCACGGCCTTGTTCAACGCCGTGGCCCGGCGTCGCCGGTACGTCTTCCGACGCGACCGGACAGTGGTCCAGAAGAACGGGTCCGCTTCCTGGCCCTCGCGTCCGTACTCATCGGCCAGGGCGTAGTCGTAGTGCGGGGCGTTGCCCTTCTTGGAGTTGCGGACCGGCTTGGTGGTCAGGGGGCCGCCGGCCTTCACGTCGCGGGACATGTCGGTCGGGCCAGGCTCTTCGCGGATCGAGGCGGCCAGATTGCCGGTGCGGCGCTGGACGATGCGCTTCATGCGCTTGACCAGATCCTTCGCCTCCCAATCGACCTCGGCCTCCAGCGGCTCGCGCGGCGCGGCTGCGACGCGGTTCAGCTTGCGCTTGAGCTCAAGCCGGCCTTCGATGCGGGTCTTACCCATCGGCGACGCCCGTATCGCAGGTGAAATCGATGATCTTCCGACGGCGATCAGGCATCACCGACCGGATGTTGAAGGCCACGCCCGACCGCAGATCGAGGATGCGAAAGTCCGAGGTCACCTCGCGCAATGTCGCCGAGGTCCGCACCCGGATGACCACGGGCTGCACGCCGGTCAGGCGCGACTGCATGACTGCCTCGCCGCCCCGCAAGTAGGTGTAGCGCGCGGCGGTCTTGAAGCGGTCCTCGGCCTCCCAGTCGCCCAGGCGGTCGCCGTTCTCGTCCTCGCCGCGCTGCTGGAACTGAATGCGCTCGGGGAACTCGCCGGCACGCATCTCAGTCCTCGCGAACCGGGTTCGCCTCGCCGGCCCCTTCAGGCGCGCCGTCCGGGACCTCGCCGCGCGCCGGGGCCTTGATCCGCTTGGCGGCGCCGGCCCCGACGGCCTGGCGGGCGCACTCCGCTGTGACCGACAGGCGTTGGCCGGCGCTATAGCGCACGGTTACCCGTCGATCAGCCGTCGGAACGAACCGGAATTTGCCGGTGAACTCGACCCAAGCCATGGCGTGGCCTCCTAGACCTCGGGCGTCTCGAAGGGACGCAGCAGGTTGTCGATCGTCTTCAGGCGCTGCTCGGCCGCCGACGCTTCCGGCGGGTCATAAAGGTCTTCGACCATGAGGAGCGTGGCGGCCTGGACGTTAGCCGGGACCGGATCGCCGAAGACGTGGCGGGTGCGGATCCGGTCGCTGGCGGCGTTGATGTAGAGGGTGATCAGGGCGTCGGTCTCATCGGACCAGACGCCCAGGTGCTGCTTGGCCAGGTCCAGCGCGACGAGCGGCCCGGCCGGGACTTCGACCGGGTCCGCCATCACTCGCCGCCTTCGGCCGAGGGCGTCTCGTCGGCCGGCGGGGCCTTCAGGGCCTCGAGTTCCGCCGTTAGCCGCTCCACCTCGGCTTCCAGCTCCGCGATGCGGGCGGTGGCCTGGGTGGCGGTATCGCTGGCCGTGGCCAGCTGGGTCTTCAGGGCCTCGCTGTCGGGCGCCGCCTCGGCGATGCCGGCCTTGAGCCAGGCCTTGCCGGTCTTGGCTTCGACTTCGACCACGGCGCCGTGGTCATACGAGAACGAGTCTCCGGCCATGGCCGTGAGCATCTTGACGAACATGGCGTCCGATCCTGTCGCGAGAGGGGAAGAGAGCCCCGGCCGGGCAAGATGCCCGGCCGGCGGCGTCGGCTTAGGTGGCCGAGTTGGCGTAGTGCTTGATCGACTCGTTCGAGGCGTCGATCAGGTCGCCGTCGTGGCGCGACCAGGCCAGGAAGCCCACCTGGCCTTTTTCCATGTACTTGCTGTCAGCGAAGCGGAAGAGCGTCACCGCCATCACGTCGCGGATGAGGTATTTCTTGAAGTCGCCGAACAGGATGGACTTCGCGTTCGCGGCCATCTGCGGCATGTGCTGGTTGATGGTGTAACGGTAGTTCAGGATGTCGTCCGGATCGCCGCCGGTGACGCCCGGACGCCACAGCGGGCGGCCCTGGCTGTCCTTCAGCTTCTTGACCACCTTCAGCGTCTGGTCGTGGAACATCCACGAGCCGTTCCGGCGATAGGCCGGGTCCACCGAGTGTTCGAGATCGACGAAGTCGTCATAGGTGACGGCGGCGGTCTGGCCCGTCGCGCCGACCTTGCCCTGGGCGGCGGCGACAGCGGCGCCGCGCGGCTTGTTCGTGCCATCGCCCACGGTGAAGTGGCGGTTCGTGATGCGGGCGATACGCTCGGCCAGGGCGCGGTTGACGTAGGCCTCGATATCGACGCGGCCGTCCTGGAGCAGCTCGATCGGGATGGTCACCACCTTCGAGCCGTACTTGTAGGCGTCGATCGCCGTGGTGCCGAAGGTGATGTCGCCGCCGCTGGCCGCCGTGCTTTCCGCGACCAGCTCGCCCTCCTGGCCGGTCTCGTCGACCGTCGCGAAGTCGATCGAGTTGCCGCCATCGGTCTGCAGGATGTCGGCGACTTCACGCATGCCGCCGTAGGCCGCCATCTTCTCCAGCATCGTGCCGGCGAAGTCGCGCGGGACGAGATAACCGCCCTGCGAGCCGGTGCCGACCGATTGAGCGCCGTACAGGCGTCGGGCTTCGTTGCGGCGGGCCTGGACGTGTTCGCGCTGCTCGTCGCTCAGCTGATCCATGCCACCACGGCACCAAGCGTCGAAGATGCCCTTTTCCGTGGCGACGTTGTGGGCTTCTTCGTCGACCGAGCGGCCCGAACGTTCGGCGCGTTGCTGGCCGCGCTGGTCGAGGCTGTCTTCCAGCTGCAGGGCGCGCTCGAAGCGTTCGATCTGGCCGTCCAGATCGTCGATCTTGGCGTAGAGGGCGTCGACCTCGGCGGCCGTTTCCGCAGTCCAGTCCTTCCCGGTCTTGGTGTCCAGGATGTTACGAGCTTCCTTCGCGTGGGCCGTGCGCTGTTCCCGCAGGGCCTGAATGCCTTTCGACATCAGTAGTCTCCATGAAAAAAGCCGCCGGGAGGTCCCTGGCGGCTTGGGTGTGACGCCCTTGCGGGGGCGGGCTTAGGCGGCGCGTTCGTAGAGACCGAGCCGGGCTTCGTAGCGCTGGCGATCGTTGGCCATCGCGTCGAAGGTTTTCGCCGCCGGCTCGCGCAGCACCTTGGGCGCGTTGCGATAGGCGGAAAGGTCGAAGTTGGCGGCGGCGTCCGCCTTCTGCTTGTCGGCGATGCTGTCGGCGAAGCCATGCTCGACCGCTTCGGCCGAGGTGAACCACGTCTCGGCGGCCATCCAGGCCTTGACCTCATCGGCGGTCTTGCCGGTCTTGGCCACGTAGTCGTTGACGATCGTGCCGTCGACCTTGTCCAGCAGATCGGCCGTGGCGCGCATCTCCTGGGCGTTGCCAATGGCGAGGCCCCAGGCGTTGTGGATCATGACGAAGGCGCCGTCGGCGATGCGGATCTCGTCGGCCGCAAGCATGATGAACGACGCGGCCGAGGCGGCCAGGCCGTCGATGTGAGCGACGATCTTGGCGGGGTGCTGCTCCAGCGCCACCTTCATGGCGCGGGCGTCGAACACGTCGCCGCCCGGCGAGTTGATGCGAAGGTTGATCGTCTTGGCGTCGATCGCCTTCAGATCCTTTACGAAGTCCGAGGCCTCGACGCCCCAATAGCCGATGGCATCGTACAGGTAGACCGTGGCCTCGTCGCCCGAGGCTTCGGCCTTCGGCCGTGAACCGCGGTCCTTATTGCTGGCCAGCAGCTGGATCAGCTTTTGCATCGCCGGTGTCCTTTTGTTGCTTGGGCGTCCAGCCGGTCAGCTTGTCGGCATTGGGGTCGCTGCTGCGGGGCAGGCGGCGACGGCGGCGGACTTCGTTGGGGGTCATGTAGCCAGGGCCGGCAGAGCCGCCGAGGGCGACGCGATCGGCTTCCGACCGGCCCTTCGTGTCGGACTGTGTCAGGGCCTCGGGATCATGGGCGCAGTAGACGGCCCACGGCGTGTAGAGCTTCCAGCCGCACTCCTGGGCGATGGCCACGAAGTGCGGGTCCAGGGTGTGGACGAGGTAGAGCAGGCCCAGGCTGTCGACGCCCGAGCCCCAAGTCGTGTCGTCCATGGCCAGCAGCGGACGGGGCACGCCGAACAGCCGCGCGATGTCCTCGACCTGGAACTTGCGCGTTTCCAGCAGCTGGGCGTCTTCGGCCGTGATGGCCAGCTGCTTGACCTCGCCGCCCTGGTCGAGAACGGCCGGACCTGAATGGCGGTTGGCGCCGCCGAAGCGATCCTTCCAGACGCGGCGGATCTCGTCGGCCTGGCCCGAGGCGTTCTTGAACTGGTTCGGATAGGTGATGTAGCTCGGCGGCGTCGCGTCGTTCTCGAAGAAGGCGCGGGCGTAGCGGTCGGCTTCCAGGCCGATGCCGACCGAAGCCCCCATGGCCTGGATCGGGGTCTTGCACTTCAGGCCGTCCCATTCGGTCGAGCCGGGGAAGTGCAGCACGTCGTCCTGGTCGGCGATGACGATCGTGCCGTCGTCGAGCGTGAGCTGGTAGCGTAGCCGGCCATTTCGCAGACTGATCGTCGTGCGCGCCATCGGGATCGGCCACAGCGCCACAGGCTCGCCCGACCGCTTCCGCTCGATCCAGACGATGCCGTTGCCGCGCAGCAGCATCTGCGACACGACCAGACGCCAGAAGATCGTCGGCGTCATGCGCGGGTTCGGCCGGTCTTTCAGCAGGCGGGCCGTCGGGTGATCCACCAGCTCGACATCGAAGCCATCCTCGCCGCGCCGGAACGAGAGCAACGGGGCCTTGGCGATGGCCGAGGCGATCAGGAAGACGCAGCGATAGACGGTCGAGTGGCGCATGGCCGTATCGGGCGAGACGCCGACGCCAAGCTCCGGGAACAGGCCCTGCCAGGCCTCCAGGTCCGAAGACAGGAAGGTGGTCGCGGCCTGGGGGCCGACCTCATCAAGAGGAGGTCCGCCATTGTGCCCCATCGTCACTGGCGGCTCATCGAGAACCAGTGGACGGTACGCGGCGGAGGCCTTGGGTTTGGATCCGAGCATCAGACCTCCACCACGCCGCCGCCGATCGTCTCGTCCTCGGGCTCTTCATGGAAGGCCAGGACGCAGCCCATGACCGCAGCCACGATGCCGTCGATCTTCTCGCGCGACTTCTTTTTCGCCGGGGCGAAGTTCATGTTTTCGTCGAAGCGCACGACGGCGTTGCCGGCCATCCAGCGCAGCATCGGGTTGCCGCCGTGGTCCATCTGCCCGGCATAGACCAGGCGCTCGAAGTGCTTGGTGCCTTCGCCCAGCGATGGGATACCCTGCCGGATCTCGACCATCTTCTCCGGATCGACGCCGGCTTTCTGCAGGTCGCCGATCAGCTTGCGGGCGTTCCAAGGATCGTAGCCGAGCAGCTCGACCTCGTAGTCGCTGAACGCTTCCAGCACCGCCTCATAGACGGCGTTCTGGTCGACGTAGTCGCCGTCCGTGGTCTCCAGCGCGCCGATCGCCCGCCACTTGTCGTAGGAGACGCGATCATTGCGAACCCGGTTCGCCAGCGTCTCCTCGGGAACCCAGAAGCGGCAGACCAGCTTCCAGGGTTCGCCGGCCTCGACAGGCGGGAAGAGCAGCACCAGGGCCGTGACGTCCTGGGTCGATGACACGTCGATCGTCAGGAAGCACTTGCGGCCCAGCAGCTCCTTGGCGAAGCGCTTCCAGGCCTTCTTGTCCTTGGCGCACGCATCCCAGCGCTTGATGTTCAGCCAGCGGACGAGGCTATCGACCCACTGGTTGAGGTGGTAGCGGCGGAAGTGCGCCTCGGCGCGGGGGTTGTCCTTGGCCAGCGCCGCCTCGCGGCGGAGGAAGGCCATCGTCGGCGACAGGCCCAGCGAGGGGTTCGCGCCAGGCCAGTTCTTCTCGTCGAATGGATCGGCGTCGGGATCGGCCGCGAAGATCACGACCAGGGTGGTCGGATCGTCGATGCGACCGTCGAGGATGGCGCGGCTCTCTTCCCAGAGCCCGTAGCCGACAACCTTGTCCTTCAGGCCGGCGGTCGAGGCGTATAGCTCGATCGGCTGCAGGCGGGCGCCGGTGCCCTGGCGCAGCGTCGTGGAGAGATCCAGGCTCTCCCATTCGTGCATCTCGTCGCCGACGATGACCGTGGGCGACCTGCCGTGTTTGCCCTCGGCCTTGCCGGTGAGCAGCTCGAACAGCGCGCGGATCTTCGGGATCCAGAGCGACTTCTTGAAGCCGACGATGCCCTTGGCCAGCGGCGGCGGCTTGCCGTCCGACCGCTCGCCGAAGACCATCGCCTTCATCTTGTCGAAGACGATCTTGGCCTGCTTCTCGTCGCGGGCGAAGGCAAAGCCTTGGCCGGCGACGGTACCGTCCAGCACGAAGAACAGCAGGGCCAGCGCCGACAGGAACTCGCTCTTGCCGTTCTTGCGCGGGATCCAGAGCATCAGCCGGCGGAACAGCCGGACCTGCTCGACCTTTGGTTCGCCAGTCTCCTCGTCCAGCAGGTCCACCGGGACCTTCCAGCCGACGAGCATGCGGACGATCAGCTCTTGCCAGAGCACCAGCCGGAAGGGCTTCCCGGCGAAGCGGTCCTCGGTGAGCGTGAAGATCTTCGGCCAGAGGTCAACCGCGCCCTGGGCCTTGGCGTAGTCGAACCACGCGCCGGGCACCGCCGCCGCGCGCTTCCACTGGGTGATGACCCAGGCGTAGGTCGGATCGTCCTCGACCGACTTCAGCCAGTCGGGCAGAGGCCACAGTCCCTCGCCGTGGCTGGACTGGATCGCGTCCGGCGAGGCGCCGGCCGACGCCTCGTCGCGCGTCATGGTCAGTGCGGGCGCGGCGGCGCCGAGTCCATGCGGCCGAGGGCGCCGATCGGGTCTTCAGCCTGGGTGGCCGCCGCAGGCTGTTCGGGTTGCGGCGCTGCGCCGGCGGCGGGTTTCGCGTTGCCGAAGAGCCCCAGCTGGCCCATCGCCACCTGGTCCTTCATCAGCGCGTACTCGTCGTGCGGGGTGAACCCGAAGTGCTCCGACAGCTCCATGACGGCGGCGAACGCCGTGGCGCGGCGCGAGACCGCCGGGCGGTCGACTTCGCGATACGAGCCCGAGACGTTCTTGATCCGCTGGGTCGCGCCCTTGGTGACGATCTCTTCGTTCGCGGCCACCCACTCGCCCATGTAGACGCAGAAGAGCGCGAAGGTGTGGCGGTGCAGCTCGCCCAGGCGGTTCGTGGCCGCCAGCTTCGGCGCATATTCGCGCCAGATCGCCAGGGCCGGGCCGAAGCGCTCGTCCAGGAACGCGGGCGGCGACAGCGGGTCCGCGCCGGCCGCCGGGGCGGCGGCCATCAAGCCCGCCAGGCGCTCCGACTCCAGACGTTGGCGCTCGGCCTTCGAGAGTCGCTTGCCGGGATTGCCTTTCGCGTGCTGGACGCTCGCGGGATCAGGGCGTCGGCCCATGCGCCCCTCCCTCTAAAAAAATGTTCTGCAGAATATCGCGGAGAAATGCGCGTGCTTGGGACGCCGGTGTGGGGGACGGGCGGCCTCAGACTTTCGATGCCCCCCCACCGGCGCGCGGCCAGGGGGCGGCGCGCCGGGCGGCGGCCTCCTCGGCCTGCTTGCGGCGGTCGTGGCAGGGCTTGCACAGCGACTGAAACGGACCCGACCAGAACTTCTCCTCGTCGCCACCGTGCTGCTCGACGTGGTCGCAAACGGAGGCAGGGACTACGAGGCCGTCCTCCTCGCACAGGGCGCAGAGCGGATGGTCGCGCAGCTGGCGGGCGCGGATGCGATGCCAGCGGGCCAGGCCGTACCAAGCGCGCCAGGCATGACGATCCCGCCGCGTGGCGTCGTAGGCGCGGCGAGCATCGGCCCGCGAGCGCGAGCCGCCAGGCCGGAAGATGCGAGGCTGAGAGGGCATGGCGCTCCAAGAAGGACGCCCGCCCTGGATCAGGGCGAGCGCCGTAGGATCTTGGGAGGGGAACGCACGCGCCAGCGTCGGGCCACGAAAAAGCCCGCCAGGCTCGGGACCGGGCGGGCTTCAGGCGCAACTCTGTGCGTGAGGAAATCAATGCGATTAAAGTGCCGTTTTTGTCAAGCCACCGACTTGTAGAAGATCGCCATCCGTTCGAGGGCCGCTTCTACGACCAAGGCCGTGGCCGTGCGCATGTCCCGCTCGCCGCCTTTCGGCTTGGCCAGCGCGTTGCCCACCAAGGCCCAGCCTACGTCGGTCGCCGACATGCCGAGCACCAGGAAGCCCCACACCGCCACGCGCTCCTTGCGGGTCAAGCGCTCTTGCGCTCGGCCGAGACGGTCCAGGGCTTGAAGTACGCGCAGCGGTTCGGCCGTCGCCGCGCCGCCGAGGCCTTCGCCATAGCTGGCGGTCAGGCGTCCAATCGTGGCGCGCTCGACATCGGCGATGAATTCCTCGCCCGCCCAGGCGACCGCCCGTTCAACGCCGCAGCCGACGAGCACTTCCTGCATCGTCTTGCTGCGCATGACCGGCCGGATAGCGAACTCGCCGTCCTCGACCGTCTGCAAGCTGGCCATCGAGACGTCTTCGCGCAGCAGGCGCTCCAAGGTCGGGACGCCGCCTGACATGCCCGTAGCCTTGATGGCGGTCTGTTGCAGGGCGACCGCGCCGCGAACCAGGTTCGCTTCGCGCTTCAGGCCGACCCGAGCGATCTCCGCGCGGCGAGCCTGCTGCGCCGCCACCGAGAGGTCGGCGGGGAGCGGCGTCTCGATCGCCCGCAGCGCGGCGCGGCTGATCGCCAAGCGGGCGGCTTCAGGCGACAGGTCGCGCAGCCCGCTGGCCTTCCGGCCAGCCTTACCCTTGGTTTCTTTCTTGATGGATTTGAT
>JAYRLX010000022.1:0-20162 GCA_041905125.1 Caulobacter sp.
ATTGCCCTGTCGAGCCAGGCTCTCCAGGTGGACCCGAAGGGGCTCGCCATCCTCCTGGCGAACCCCCAGCTCGAACTGTTCCCGTCCGTATTCGATCAGGCCCCGGACGAGGCCCGCATAAAATTGGCGAGGTTGTTCGAGGCGGTCGTCACCTGCTCGGCGATCTCGGAATTGCGGCTGATCAGGCGGAAGGCGTTCTCGGCCGACCATTCCTGCTTGATGCCGCGCCAGCCGACCAGGCGGACGGCGGTCAGTCGGTGGCCGAAGGCGATGTCGTCCTCGATCGGCGTGAAGTCGGCGCGGTCCGGGCCCTTCGCCAGGGCCGTGGCGGCGGCCTGCTTCTTCCGGCGCTCGTTCACCATCCGGTTCACCTCGGCTTGCACCTTCTCCGATTGGCCGCCCAGGACCAGCAGGAACACGCCCGAGCCGGATCCGTCGGCACGCATGTATTCGATCTCAAAAGGGGTGTCGCCGGCAGCGACGGCGTCCAGGTCGCTCAGGTCGAGAAGGGTGTCTTTGGTCATGGCTGGTGTCCTTGAAAAGGACGCCGGGGCGCTACCCCGGCGCTTAAGTTGAGGGAGGTGGGATGCCGCGAAAGCTGCCCTCGCGGCTGGGCGCATCAGCCGGGGCGGAAGGGTTAGGCGGCGTGTCGCCAATAGTAGCCGTAGGCTTGTCGGAGCTTGCCGTTGGCCGCCGACGAGATGTTGCCGCGCTTTGCGGCGCCGACCGCCTTGGCCGCCTCGGTCTCGGAAGCGAAGCGCATTTCGGGACCACCGACGATCGGCGTGGCGATGTAGCCTCGGATTGGCCTGAGAAGGCCGGCCTTTCGCGCGTGGTGCATGTTCTCCTGGCGAGTGCACCATTCTAGGTTCGAAGAGGCGTTGTTGGTCTTCACGCCGTCGATGTGGTTGACATCGAGGCCTTTGCCATCGCCTTCCAGGAAGGCCTGGGCAACAAGCCGGTGGACGTTGACGGCGGTTCGTGCGCCGTCAACGCAGATGTAGACGACCTGATATCCGTTTCCGTCGAACCACGGCCGCAGCGTGCGACCGGGCTGGTTGACTTGGTGCACAGCGCCATGACGACCAACGCGCTCGATAATCCGATCGACAGACCGGATCCTCCCGAGCGAACTGGCCTCATAGATACCTTTTGCACCCGGTATCGGCCGCCACACCTCGTCGGGCATGGCGGCCATTTATTAGCTGGCCGCGCTGTCTTGGATCGAGACGATGGTCTGATCGGTGGCCAGGCTGGCGCCGCCGGCGCTGTTGAGCTGCGCCGTGAAGGGATAGGTCCGGATGATGGCCTTCTCGCCATCGTCCGGCGTGTCGCCGGTGAGCTTGATCATGGGCAGGTTGACGACAACGAAGTCGGCGTTGGCGGTGTTGTCTTCGGCGATCGCCAGGACGAGCGAGGTCGCCGATCGCGCCTCGTAGATCGTCTGCAGGGTCACGCCGTCGAACTTGGCGGTGAAGCTGCCCGAGACGGCCACGCGCCCGCGCTGGATATCGTCGACCACGTTGGAGCCCACGACGGCGTCGGAATGAGCCGTGTTGCCGTTGATGGTGATCTGGGCGCCAGTCACGTTGGCGACGGGCGAGCCGTTGACCATGACGATGCCGTTGACGGCGGTCAGGACGTCCGTGGTGGTTTCAGCCGTCGGGCTGGTGAGCACCTGGGCGTTGCCGAGGGTCCGGGTGCGGCCCACGGTGTCGATGCTGACGGTCGCGTTGCCCGTGGCGGGCAGGTTGAGCTGCGCCTGGCCGATCTGCTGGTCCTGATAGGTTTCCGACCGAGCGAGGTCGGGGTACCATTCTTCGAAGGTGTAATAGTCGTTGGTGTGGCCCGAGGTGGGGACCAGCGACTTCTTGCCGGTGACAGCGAATGTCGCGCCCGTGATGCCAGTTTCAGCGACCAGGGCCGCGCCGTTCAGCGGGCGCACGGTGAGCGCCAGCGCCGTGACGCCGATCACCAGGAGGTTCTTCTGGGTGTTGGCCGCGTTGAACGAGCCGGCGGTCAGGCGGCCGACGTCGCCGATCTTGAAGCCGTCGGTCAGGAACGAGCCCGCCGACCTGGTCAGGGTCCAGTTCTGACCCGAGGTCGCAACCGCGATCGTCATGCCGGTGGCCGACACACCGGCGGTCATGTCCTTGCGGAGCAGCGAGGCCAGGAGCGTGGCATAGGTGCCAGGCGAAAGCAGGCCGTCGATCTTGCCCGTCGGCTTCACCACGCCCAGGCCGACGCCGGTCGATTGCTGGTGCGAGACGATCTCGTTGCTCTCGAAAGTGTCGGGCGGAGCCTGAAACACGCTCGAGGTCCGGCGGATGATCTGTCCGCCAGCGCCCGAGGCCGGCGAACCGAGGCCGGTCTGTTTCTTGTAGACGGTCTTCTTGTTGATGCCCTGCGCAACGGCCATGGGGCTCTCCTATGTCTGGATGTGACGAGGGAAGCCGCCGGGCGGGTGCACGGCGGATGGTTCTGGCGGCGTGGAGGCCGATCAGCTCTGGTTGGAGGTGCAGTACTCGATCGAGACGGCTACGACGTAGCGGCCGTCATCGTCGGTCATGGCCGGCAGAATGGCCGGGGTCTTCATGATGGTGACCGTCAAGCCGCCGCTTGGAAACGATGCGCCGCGGCGGAACGCTGAGCGCAACGCCAGGGCGCGCGCATCTGCATCCTTGGCGCCCAATCCTGGCGGATAGTGCAGGCTGACTTGGAAGAAGCCCTGATCAGCAAAGCCAGGACCGTATTCATCATTGATCGGCGTGCCGGGAATGAGACTGGCGCGTTGGTAGGGCTCGCCGACGACGGGCTTATAGCCGGTATTTTCCCAGGCCGTGGCCAGGGGTGGCGCCATCGCCTTCAAGGCGGTTTCAAGCGCGGCGCGAAGGTCGCTCATCGGCCGTACCCTCCCCGGTGCATCTCACGCGGGCCAGAGACCGCAGCAGCTCGCTCTCCGGCGATCTTGAACATCGTGGGGCTTTCTAGCCCAGTCAGGCGGACCATGCCGTCGGGCGCTTGGCGGGACCAGCCGTCCAGCTCCAGCCGGAGGGCCTGGGGGCTTGAGTTTGACAGTACGAAGCGAAGCCCGAACGGATCGGACGGGAACTTGTCCATGCCGTTGATGGTCCGGATGTTGGTCGCCTTCGAGACCGTCGGATCCGCCTTTCCGATCCCGAGGTTCCAATTGGAGACGAACTGGCCCGGCACGTAGTTCGCTGGCGGCTTCTTCTTCCACGCCTCCGGCATGCCGATCGGCGAGCGGCTGATCAGGCGGGAGCCGGCCTCGAAAACCAGGAAGTAGGCGAAGCGGGCGCACCGGGCGAAATAGGCGTCGACCGCTTGGTCAACCGTGTCGGCGAAGCCCAGCGCCATCAGCCCGCGCCCCTGACCTGAAGGTTCAACGCGATCAGCAGACCGGCCGGCTTGATCGGGGTGCTCAGCACGACTTGCTTCGTCGTTCCGTCTTCGAGCGTGGCCGTCGTCGAGATTGCCGCGTCAGGCGGGAGAACCACGTCCTCGCCGTCAGTTCGGACTGGCGAGAGTTTCAGCATGGAGTCGCCGGTCAGGATCGACGTCCCGTTCACACGCTCGGCCTTGATGGTGACCTCGACGCCGGAGCACTCCTGGACGAGGATCAAGGTCTCAGCCTGGCCGGCCGCCGTGTCATATTCGCCCGTGTAGGTGTAGGTCAGGGTGATGACCTGGCCCGTGGCGTCGGGGTTCGACCCGATCGGCGCAAGCAGGCGGATCGCCTCCGCCCTCCCCTCGTCATAGACGCTCATCAGACGATGAACACCGAAGCGCCGGCGGACGCACTGGTCAGGAACGGAGCAAGAAGCCCCTCGACCATAGGGATGGTCACTGCTTCGCCTGCTGCGCCATCCGCGCCGCTGTCGAAGTATTCGGTTTCAGTGTCGACCGCGCCCTCGACGCGGGTCCGTTTGCGCTTCAAGCGCTGATCGGCGGATGAACGCGTCGTCAAGATGCCTGGGTTCATCGCATCGAAGTACCCAGCCGCGTAGCTGGCCTCTTCGATCGCCACTGGAATGACGTCTGACGGGATCGCCTGGCCATAAGCGCTGGCGCCCGTGCGGGGCCATGCATCGGCCTGGGCGAACCCACCCGTCGGCAAGCCGGGGAAAGTGTGCGCGTTGACGTGCACACTCCCCCGCTGCCGCAGCTGGGCGGACGACGGCGAGTCGTCGGGCAGGACAAAGCCGTTGGCGGCCAGCCATGCCTCAAACTTGGTATCGTCGCCGTACGCCACAGCCTTACGCTCCGGCCTTGCTTTCGCGGGCCAGTTCGATGGCGGCGATGATGTCAGCCTTCTTGGTCGCGTCGCCCAGGTCGATCTGTTCGGCTTCAGCCAGGGCCTTCAGGTCTTCGACCTTCATGCCGGCAAGGCCCTTGTCCCCCTCTTCCTCGCCGTCGATGGCGAAGAAGCCAGTGGATTTGGCCGACTCCAGCTCGCCAGCGGTGACGTCGAGGTCCTCGCTGGTTTTGCCGCCATCGATGTAGACGAGGCCGCTGGTAGTGTGGACGCCCTTGGGGCCGGTGGTCAGGTTGGTGAACTTGGCCATGACCTAGATCCCGTCCCGGTAGGTGATCGCCTTGGGAAGGCGGACCTCGGTCCCGCCGACGTTCATGATGCCGCCGACCTCGTAGGTCATGGACGACTTCTGGAAGGCCGGAAGGAACTCGTGATCGCCGGGGAGGTGGAATTGGACGACCTCGGGCGAGGCGTCATAGGCCACCAGGCGGTCGGTACTGGAAGCGCCGGCGCCGGCCAGCTCACGGATCGGCTTGAACTCGATGTTCTCGCCGCCGTCGCGGTTGCCGCGAATGTAGGCGAGGATCGTCGAGCCGGTATCCGTCATCCGGGTCTGCTCGATGTAGCGCAGCTTGGCGGTCGGCAGGGCGACGGTCGTCGCCGTGTGCGTTTCGCCAGTCTGGCTTTCGACCGCATTGACGGCGGCCCAGATGTCCCGGCTGATCTGGTCCGGGGTCTTGTTGGCCCACGCCGTGGTCGAGCCGGTACCGTCGGCGGCGACGTTCGTGGTCGGGACGTTGGCGTCGTTGACGAAGCCGGTCCAGCCCTTCTCCGACGCCGCGGTGCCAGGCGCGCGACCGGTCATGGCGACCGCGCGCTTGAAGAACTGCGCCGCCTTGCGAGCGGCGGCGGCCTTGTCGGCCGAAAGCGAGCGACCCAGCTTGGCGGCGCGCTGCAGTTCTTGCGTCGACCACTCGTAGCCGATGCCGGCCAGGTAGTAGCCGCGGCTGTTTTGGTTCATCAGCGTCGAGGCATAGGGCATGTCGAAGCCCTTGCCGCTCAGGAACTCGGCCTTGCCGACCTCGTCCATGCTGTAGAACACGGTCCCGACGTCCCACATGTCGCCGTCGGTGTTGATCGGCAGCAGGCCGGTCAGGTCGGCGTTGGGATAGCGCCGCATGTAGACCTGGGTCTCGATGCGGAAGAGCTGCGGCGTCAGGAAGGCGCGGCCAACCTGGGCGTCCACGAAGAACTCGTTCGCCTTGTCGCCGAACGTGGCGGCGATCTTGGCGTCGTAGGCGGCCCAGCGCTGGAAGGCGACCTCGCGCTGGCTGTCGCTGGCGGCGAGGAACGACGCGACGTCGGTGAACAGGCCACCGGTCGCATCAGCGAAGTTGATGATCATGTTCTTGGTTCCTTAGCGCTTGGCGACGCGGGCCAGGCCCGTCGCCGCGAGGGTGTCGTCGAAGACCCAGCCGGTGGCGGCGATGTGGGTCGAGTCCGCGGCGGTCGCGCCGATGCCATCGGCCGCGCCGGCGCTCTTGCCGACCGTGACGGCCGCTCCGTCGGTGACAGCGCCACCGGCCGTCACCCAGATGACGCCGCCGGTCATGATCGCGACGTTGTCGTACTGCTGATAGCGATCGGCCGTTTGCCCCGAGAGCAGGCCGAGCGTTTCGTTGGCGATCGCGAAGCCCAGGAAGGTGGCGGCGGTGCCGACCGTGGCGGTGCAGCCGTGGTCGCCCGTGCCGCGATAGACCGGAGCGCCGAACGGAATGCCGGCAGAGTCTTCGCAGGTGCGCGAGTTCCGGTTGCTGGGCTCGCCGTTGGCGACCATGCCAGGATAACCAGCGGTCATGACGCTGGTGTAGGTGTCTTGGTTCACAGCCATGGGATGGTCTCCTAGTTCAGGCTGGCGAGACGCGCGGCGTCACGAAGCGCGACGGCATCGGCGCCGCCCGAGGTGCGGTTGTCGGTGATGACCGACCGCAGCGGATCCGGCGTCTTCAGGTCGGCCGTCTTAAGGTCGAAGGCGGCGTCGACGTAGGCGTCGGACTTGTCCTTGGCGGCGTCGCCCAGGACGGCGCGCTTGATGTCCAGGTTTGACTTGCCGGCGGTGTCCAGCGTCGGGACCAGGGCCTTAGCCTTGGACACGACGGCCGAACGATCGGCGACCAGGGCGTCAAGGGCGGCGGCGTCCAGAACCTTGCCCTTCAGGTCGGCGATCTCGGCGTCCTTGGTCGCCAGTTCGGCGTCCTTGGCGGCCAGATCGGCGGTGTGCTTGGTCTGTGCGTCGGTCAGGGCCTTGCTGGCGGTGTCCAGCAGGCCTTTCAGCTTATTCACGGCGGCTTCGCCGGCGTCCGTGGTTTCGACCGGGAGGCCGTCCACGATGATGGTCTTGAGCGCCATGTGGCGGTCTCCATGGTTGGGGGGCGTGGAACGATCCGCGAGCGAGGAGCCCCAGGCCCCGTCGTGGTTGGCGTCGCCGATGCGGGTGTTTCCCGCTCGGGGATTGTTGTCTGGGAGGTAGGCCACGTGGTTGAACCGCAGCTGGCCGGCCTGCTTGAACTGGTAGGGGGTGCCGTCGGCGGCGACGCCGGTGGCGGGAACGACATCGACCGTGTAGCCCGCCGATAGGCTTCGGGCGCCGTCGGCGACTTCCTTCGCCGAAGCCGCGTCCATGATGGCCATCGGCGCAATCACATGTTCGCCATCACGGCGGATCACGCCGCCGACCTGGCCCTTGGAGAGCTTGGCCCAATTGTCGGCCGTAACAGGCTCAGACGGATGCCCGCGCGTGACGGGCCGGCCCGCCAGCGAAAGCATGCTGGCTTCGTCGAACACGACGTCCGGATCGCGATAGACCCCGAAGACTCTCTTGGCGTCGTCGCCGGTCAACCCGAGCTCCGAGCCGAGGTACTGCTGGACGTTGCCGGCCCGCGAAACCCTGGCCTCGCCGACCAGGTAGCCGTCACGCGTGAGAGCGAGCCCGGACGCGTCGAGCGTCAGGCAATCAGTGATCTTCATGGATGAGGTCTCCTGACCTGTCAGGCCTGGGGAGGGTTCGGCGCGGCGGCTGGGTCGGCCGGCGGATCGGCTTGGCCGGAGACGCTCGGATCGGCCTGCGCTTGCTCGCTGAGCTTCTCGATCGCCGTTTCCAGGCCCGGAAGCGATCCATCCTCGGTGAAGGTGTTGACCAGGGCGTCGGACAGGGCCTTGACCGGAAGCAGCGCTCCGGAGCGCGCGCCGGCCAGGGCCCGCGCACCATCCGCCTTGGTCTTGAAGATGTCGGCCTTTTCCTTCTCGGTGCTCTGCCAAAGCGGAGCGAATTCCCAGTAGACCTCGCCAGGACGGGTGCCGAGGGCCGACGGGATCAGGAAGTTGTCGAGGCGCTCCAGCTTGGGGCGGAGATCGATCTCCTGATCACCGGCGAGGCGGTCATAGTAGTTGCGGAGGTCGCTCTCGCCGGTGCTGTTCATGCCGCCCGGTGACTGGCCCAGGAAGCGGGTCGCGGGGATATCGCCCGCGCCGGCCGCGATCTGGAGATAGAGCTGGAGGGTCTCGGGAAGTTGGGCGAAGCCGATCTGCTTCTGAACGTACTCTT
The DNA here is from genome assembly GCA_041905125.1 of Caulobacter sp. GTDB lineage: Bacteria > Pseudomonadota > Alphaproteobacteria > Caulobacterales > Caulobacteraceae > Caulobacter. The sequence continues at coordinate 7,881 of JAYRLX010000022.1, forward strand.
CCTCAGCGTCCATCAAGAGGCCGTTGGTGATGGATTTGGCCTGGTTGGCCAGGCTGATGCGGTCCACCACCTTCTGGCGATACACCGGATCGCCGACGTTCTTCATGAGGCCGGGGATCTTGAAGACGTCGACCTTGGCCTCGTGGAGAAGAGCGGCAATCGCGCTCGACGCGATGCCCGCGTTCTCGACCGCCTCGGCGACCGAAAGCAGTACAGAGTCGCCCCAGCCACCTTGGAAGGTGGCGTCCGGGACATCCGCACCGACGAAGCGGATGACCCGCGACGGGTGGATGCGAAGGGCGCCGGCGCTGGCCGACGACATCGTGTAGTAGAGCGGCTCGCCCCACCCTTCGGATCCGGGATCGCGGTCGATCTCTCCGGGATTGATCTCGTATCGGCTGGCGACGTGGAGATAGAAAAGGCCGCCCTTGGCGATGCGGGTTGGTTCAAGCAGCGTCGACGGGTTGTCGCCATCGACGCCCATGATGAGGGCCGATCCGCCATAGAGGCGCGCCAGGGTCATCGCCCTAGCCAGCTTCGGCCAAACCTGAAGGCGGGCCTCTTCGGCCTCAAGCGCCGTGATCTTGTTCTTGGCCGCCTTCCAGTTACGGCCCTCACGGGTCATGTCGAAGGCAGGGATCTTCACGAGCTTGCGCGCGATCCAGTCCGAGCGGTAGGCCGCCAGGGCCTGCTGCTGGTCCATTTCGCGGACATAGAAGCGAGTTGCGGTCGCCTTGTCCTTCGCTGTTCCCAGCGCAGAGACGAGGTTGACCAGACGGTCGGCGAACCACATCAGACGTTCTCCAGTGAATAGCTCGAGCGCAACGAGACCGCGTTGAATGCGCGGCTAGTGCTGTCGGGCGCGTCATCGTGGGCGGCGTCCGGGAAACCCTCTAGGGCGGCGAACCAGCTCTCATTCCAGTCACCGCGGAGCACATCGACATTTCCCGCCTCGGCCTGGGCTGAGAACGGACCGAAGCGAGTGACCTTATCGCCGGTCTCTGGCGAACTGCGGGCCGTGAACTGCGAAAGCTTCCCGACCAGGGTTTCGACCTGCGCCTTACCGGCTTGGCCGGGATCCTGCGGAAGGCTGATCTCGACGTCCTGGCCGTCTTGGGTGGCCGTGTTCAGCAGCAGCGACTCCACGCCGTGGGGCGAGAGGTAGTCCTCGACGTGGTGAAGGACGATGTAGCGGCCGGTCGAGCGCGACCGACCAATCTTTGTGCCGGCCGTTGCGTCTGGGTCATTCGTTTCGGTCTTCGGCGTGCCCGCCAAGTCCCAACCGCGAACGATGTCCAGATCTGACGGCGCCTGATCGACGACCCTGCACCACGAGCGCTTGAACAGCAGGCCGGCGGCGGGGCGGATCTTCCAATTACCGCCCAGCAGTCGCTCGCGCTCCACGGTCGGCAAAGCCATGAGGTTCGCCAAATAGCCGGGATCGGCCTGCATGAGCGCTTTGTTGTCGGTCAGGCTCGCCGCGATGAACGTCACCGACTTGGGCGGGATGCCTGGGTGTCGCTCTTCGAGCTCGCCGGGCGTGTCGGCCCAGATCAGCTTATCGTTGATCCTGACGAACCAACGGATGACGCCGGAGCGCTCGGGGATGGCAAGCCCGGTCTTCTCGTCGATCCACCAAGCGATGAATTTGGCGACCCAGCTATCGGCGTCCGGGTTGCAGGTCGCCCGGATATAGGGCCGCACACCGCACATCGAGCGGTTTCGGCTTACCATGTACCAGAACTGCTTCTGGCTGAAGTGCGTGAGCTCGTCGAAGCAGATCAGCGGGATTTGCGAGCCCTGATAGTCCAGGACGTTCTTGTCGTGCTCTAGATGGGCGAAGCTGACCGCGGCGCCGGAAGGAAAGCGCCACTCAAGCACATGCTCCTTGGGCTTACCGGCGAGCAGCGGATAAAGCTTTCCGCTCTCGTCCCAGAGGCCGCCCTCGTTGCGGATCATCACCGTGGTGCGGCGGAAGAACACCGCGCCGAAGTCGCCGTTGTGGATGTGGCGCGTGGGCTCCATCAGGAGAGCCCATGTCTTGCCTCCGCCTGCAGCTCCCCCGTAGATCGCGATATCGGCCGCAGAGGCCAGGAACATCATCTGCGGCCCGGCCTGCGGCCGGATCGCGCCCTTATGCCCGACCATTGTCCGGCAAGGCGAAGATGGCGACTTGCCCCCCGCCCTGACTGTTGGGGTCGTCCGGCAGATTGTCGAGGTTGAAAGCCTGGCGCTCTAGCTGGATCGACCGCTGGCGAGTTCGCGAGAGCTTCTCCAGCACGTCCGACGGGCTTTCCTTCTCACCCATGCACGGTCCTTCCGGCGTCACGCCGTCGAGGATCTGGGAAAGGCGGGTCGCCAGGATGTCGCCAATGGCGTTGAGCTGGGCGAGCGAGCGGCGATGAGACCGGACGACCTCGACGCCGCGCGCCGCCATCTCGTCAACGATATCCCGGTCGTTCGCACGTTCGGGGTGCGAACCGCCCTGCGAACCTGCATGCGAACTGTCCTCGCGAACCAGCTTCGCACGCACCGTGGCGCGGACCTGGTCGGTGAGGTCTCGCGCCCACCCTTCGGCCTTTGCCTTCTTACGGATGGCGGTATCGGTGACGCCGTGGATACGGCCGATCTCGCGGAGGGAGAGTTGCCCGGCGCGGTACTCGCGCTCAATGGCTTCCCAGTCAACCTTCTTAGCCATGTGGCCTCGCTTCCCGCCAGCTGGCGATACATGGGCGGATCGGGTGAAGGGGGTTCGCGCCAGGCCCGCCTCTGCTGAAGGCCCTGCTGTAGGATGTGACGGCGGCGCGATCTGAAGTCCGGAAAATCCGGAATGTCGGCGCCATGCTCAACCCACTGATCGGCATGGCGAAAACGGCTCAATTACGGGAAAATCCCGCAATTACGGCGCCGGGGTCTGCGACAGCGAGCCGGATGCGGGACTCGAACCCGCGACCTTCTAACCGAGCTGATCGCCTCGGTACTGCTCTACCAGCTGAGCTAATCCGGAACGCTGTCGCAGATGGAGTTGCCGGGGGAGATGCCGGATCAGTCTACTCCCAAGAGCCCGCCCCATCCGGTCCAGCCTCGACCATGTGGCGGCTGGTTTTCTGTGATGACGGACTTCCCGGCCAGAAACACGAAAGCCCCGCGCGGGTGTCCGCCGGGGCTCTGATCGTGGGGCGCAGTTGGCGCAATCGTCCACTTGACCGATTGATAGTCACAAACGCGCCGCCCCGTCAAGATCGTGTATGCGCGCACGTGTAGGGCGCAACATCTACCCGATCGCGGGCGGAAGCCCGAATGAGATGGCGGCGCAGGCCAGAGCGACGCAGCGACCCACCTCCGGCTTCCGCTCATATCGGGCGTAGGTGTCAGTCGAGACACCGAGCGCCTGGGCGGCTTCTGCCACCCCGAGACGCATCCGCTTCCGCCATTTTTTGAGGTCTGCCCCGGTCATCGGCGGCGAAATCCCGCATTTTGCGGTATCTCATGGCTATGCCGCATCTTGCGGGCCTCCAGCGCGGCTCCGGGCCTCCTCGGCCATCTTGAGCTCGACCTTCAGAGCCACATCCAGCGCGGTCGCCAGCGCGGCCCTGTTCCTGGCGTAGGCCCGGCCTCCGGCCCCGAAGGCGCGGATGCTAAGGCCGGCGCCCGCGACGTTGCGGAGCATCTGGAGCGCCGACGGAGTGTCGATGCAGCTGAGGGCCACGGCTCGGTCGGTTCTGGCAACGAACTCGCATAGCTTGGCGCGTTCAAACCGCCTGGCGACGAACTCGTTGTTGTCGTGGCCTCGGCCGCCGCTGTCGCGGATCTGGCTGGCTTGCATGTCCTCGCCCCTGGCTTCGACGCCCTCGCGATACCGCTCCCCGATCCGACGCTGCGCCGGCGTGAAGTGCTTGGCGATTTCGGCGAACCCGTCCCGGCTGATGATGTTGGCCGCGCCCTTCGGCGGAGCTTCATCGACTTCCTCGCCCCGGGCCTTCGCCAGTTCCACCGTCTCCCGGATGCCGTCGGCGCGCTCCTTGAGCTCGACGCGCTGGTGCCGGCGGGCGTCGATCCTGACCAGTTCGTTGGTCGCCAGGGCCTTGTTGCCCTTGGTCTTGGCCCTGGCCAGCTTCGCGGCAGCGGCCAGAGCCGCCTTTTCCTCCGGCTCGTTCAACCTATCGAAGGGGCGCGGCGGGGCGCCTAGGCGTTCCGGCTCAGGGTCGGCGGACAGCCCCAGGAGCGCGGCCGTGAGGTCTTCTTCCCACGGCTCCGAAGGCGCGGCCGCCGCCAGCCGGTCGGCCTGGGTGATCCCGAGACGCTCCTCGAGCTTCAGGATCATCTCCGCCGCGCGCGCCGCCTGTCCAGACGTGTGCAGGCGCTCGGCTTCGGCGATGATGGCGAGGTCTCGTTCGTGCAGGTGCTCGACCGGGCCCGGCGTGACGAGGGACAGGTCACCCTCAAGCCTGACCCCGCGGAGCAGCGTCAGGACTGGGCGGATTTCGGTTTCGGCGTTCATGGTGGTGTTCCCCGACAAAGCGTTACTAGGTGGTGTGATCGGTGCGGTGAGGCGCGGCCGGTGTTCTGATGCCCTGCTTTGAGAACGAGCCGCGCGTCGGGCTGAACTCGTCGAGCACGGTCTCGACGATGTGGCGCATGCTTCTGGCCTTGGTGACGCCGTGCTGCATCAGCGTGTTCACGACGTGGAAGCCGTACTCGTTGACCAGGTTGCGGACATCGGCCGGCAAGGCGTCAATCTTCTCCATTCGCGCTCGGCGCTTGCCGTCGACGAAGGCTTGATCCGGGTGTTGTGGCGCTAGGTTCATGCTGAAATCCCCAGGGCTCGTTCGGTGGCCTGGCGCTTGATCCGGGCCCAGAAAAGGTTGTCGATGCGGCAGGCCCGCTCGGTGAGCGACCTGCAGTTCACGGCGTCTAACTCGCCGAGCTTGACCAGCTTCCGGCGAACCCGAGCGCGCTTCATCCGGAGCGCCTTGTCGGCCATGCGGTAGTGCTCTCCGCAGATCAGTTCGTAAGGCACAGGCCATTTCGTCGAGCCGCGTCGGCAGAACGGGACGCAGCAGTTCACGCGCGGGTAGCGGGGGCGCTGGGTCATGCCCGCTCCATTTGCTGAGCCAGGCGCGCCTCGTGACGCCGGACGCCGTCTAGGACTGCGGTATGGTTGCGACCGAACCAGCGCCCGATCAGCGGGTAGGATGGCGTCTTCCCGGTCATCGTCGGGACGGCCCGGACAGCCGCGAAGGCCGCGTCCCGGGCTTCGGACGCCGACTTGCTAAGCCGGGTCGGCGCTAGGACCTCTCCGATCGAGGCGCCATAGCGCTCGGCAGTGGCCCGGATCTCGGCGTAGTGGCGCGGCGGAATGGGGGTGCGCTGGGTCATACAGCTGCCCTCAGCTTGGCTAGCGGGTCGATCTCGTCGGCGCGCGCCTTTCCCTTGGCGGTCAACGCATAGGTCGCCTTGGCGCCCGGACCGGCTGGGTTGCGGTCCGCCCGATAGACCAGGCCTTGGCGGATCAACTCGTGCGCGGCGTGCGAGATGTTCGCGGGCCGCGTCGAGCCTTCGCCGAGAGCGAGCCGCAGGCCCTGGTTCGTCATGGGGCCGTCGCGAAGCGCCAACAGGACGCGGGAAGCGTTTGATAGGCCGGCGCCGACGAGATGAACCCCAGCGCGCCGCTGCCCTATCGCCGCATCCATCAGTCCGGCAGGGTCGATGTCCGCCAGGACACCCCAGCACTTGGCCCGGAGGTAGGCGCCGTCAAGGGTCGCCGTCAGGGTGCGGCCGTCTTCGGCCGTGAGAGTGATCTGGACCTTGTCCAGCGACATCGGGACGTGTCGAAGAGCTGCCCGCGTCATGCCGCAGCCCCCGCCATCTGGCCGGCGACCTCGACGCCGAACTCGCGAAGCACTTCGGCCGGGACGATGCAGCCTGGCCGCCCAGGCTGGGCTTCCCAGTCCGTCGTGTTCCAGAAGCCGGAGCCGTGCAGGTAGGCCTTGACCCGTTTGCGCCAGACCTCGTTCGGGTCGGCCAGCGCCGATGCGGCAATTGCCTCCAACGGGGTGACGCTCTCGACGAAGCTCTCCCATCGATCGTTGGCGATGATGCGGTGCGCGCCCTTGGCAAACTCGCCGCCACCCTTCGTCGCTTCTGGGCTGGCATAGTAGGCCGCCAGTCCGGCGATCACAGCCTCCGGGGCCTTGCCGCGTCGGGCCGCCGCCTGGAGCGCGGTGAGTATGTCAGCTCTGCTTGACCGGGCGCGGCCCTTCTTGGACGTGACCGCCCACGCAGCCTCGACATGGGCTTGGCGAAGAACGATCGCCTTCGTCGAAGACGCCTCGTCCCCCTTGGGGGATACAGGGGGCTTATATTCTTCTTCTGGTTCTGGTTGGTTGGATTTCTGTTCGACGTTTTCGCAACGAACGTTGGCGCTCTCGTCGTTGTTTTTCTTAGACCTTTTTGAAGCACTCGCTTTCCCGGCGCTTTTTGCGCCTTCGATCACGGCGTCGTATTTCGCGATCTCTTTTGAGACCCGATTGTGACGGATCGCGCCGCCAGAGACCTTGAAGAACGCCATGACGTCGTCGCGGACGGAGGCCCACTGATCTGGTGTGCATTGGGCGATCCGCGCCAGCTTGGCCTCATCGCGTGGCAACTTTCCGCCGGCCCGCCACATCGCCATGATCAGCAACAGGTAGGCGCCATGCCCGACCACGTCGAGATGGGTCGTCTCGGCGAGATATTCGGCGATATAGAGCTTCATGTATGGGGGCGCGCTCATGCATCCCTCACGTCGTTCACCACGTCGTATTCCGCGAAATAGTCCTGCTGGTCGGAGCCCACGGCGCCGCCGCGGTTCTTGGCGCAGAGCACGTCCATCCGGCGCTTCAGCACCTCGACTTGTTCTTCCCATTTCGTGTGCTCTGGCGTGCTCTCGCGGGGCTCGGCGCGCTCCAGGTAGTAGACCTCCCGGAAGGGGAAGAGCACGGCGTTGGCATCCTGCTCAATCGAGCCCGACTCCTTGAGGTCGGAGAGCTGCGGACGCTTGTCGTCACGACTCTCGACACCCCGGTTGATCTGGGAGAGCAGCACCACGGCGCAGCCGATCTCGCGGGCCAAGCGCTTCAAGGCAGCCGTCATCTCGCCGATCACCGCCGCGTCGTTCCTGCCGTTAGCGGCCGGGCGCTGCATGATCTGCAGGTAGTCGATGAAGATCGCGCCGACCGGGCCCTTGCGCTTCAGGGCCCACGCCCGCCGGCGGACGTACTCGACGGTGAATGTCGCGGTGTCGTCGAGGATGAAGTTCTGCGGCACGCGCTCGCGGGCGCGCTCCAGCACCTGCCAGTCGTAGGGCGTGAACTTCTCTGGGTCCATGTCCCGGTACTGAATCGCGTTGCCGTCGCGCCAGGTCATTTCTGACAGGGTCCGCTCGATCATCTCCCGGCGGTTCATCTCGGCGCAGAAGAACGGGAACTGGTGATGCCTGTTGATCCGAGCGGCGCCGACGCACGCCTGGCGCGCGAGGCCACTCTTGCCCATGGATGGCCGGCCCGCGATCACGATCAGGTTGCCTGGGCGGAGCCCGCGCAGGCGCCGATCTATGCAGCGAAGGCCGGTCATTAGGCCCTTTGGCCTACCGCTCTGCTGCTCAGCTCGAAATTCGGCGAGGACCTCGTCGGTTGCTGTCACCGCATCGACGAGGTTGGCGTCGCCGGGCTCCGAGCCCTGGGCGATGGCGGCGATGTTCTTCTCGGCGCCGATCACGACCTCGCGCAAGTCGGCGTCTGGCTGGCGGGCTTGGGCGATCATCGCCTCGGCCGTGGCGATCAGGTCTCGGCGCGTCGCCCAGTCGGTGATGATGCGGGCGTACTCGGTCGCCGCGGAGATCGGTGGCGCGTGGTCAACGAGGTCGGCCAGATAGCGCATGCCGCCCAGCTCTTCGAGCGCAGGGTCGCCTTTCATGGCGTCCACGGCGGTCATGAAGTCGACGGCGACACCCGCCGCAGCACGGCGCGCCAGCAGCGCCCAGAGCCGCTGATGGAAGGGTTCGTAGAAGTGATGGTCCTCCAGGCCATCGACGAGGTTGATTGCGGCGTTCTGCTCAAGGCAGAGCGCCAGGAACATCTGCTCGGTCTGGAGGTCGAACAGCTGCGCCAGAGGCTTCGCCGGCGCGTCTCTGAGGTCCATGGCAGGGATGAAGGCGTTCATGCGGCTTCACCATTCTCTGAAGCGAGCTTCGCCTCGACTGAAAAGCAGGTGATCCCGCAAGAGATCGTCGGCTCGTCTTCAAAGCGGCCGCGATCTGGAGCGAGCGTGTCGAGAAAAACCTGCCCATCGGTCTTAGTCTTGATGCACGAGCGACCTAGCTTGCGCTCCAAGGCCGCCATTCGGGCGAACGCCTCCGGGAAGTCTCTCCGGATCTTGTTCCAATAGCCCATGCCGCCCTTGACGCAGCCAACACAGTTATTGTTGCCGTAGCCGAGCAGGTACATGGCCGGAAGCGAGATGCCTGCGCGTTCAACGAGCGCCAGGCAGTCCGATTTCCCCAAACCCTCGTCGAGCAGGGGGGGTGACGCACATGATCTCCGGATGATGGAGGCGGAAGTCGAGAGCGCGGTTCTGGGCGATCTCTTCGTCCGCATCGAAACCGAAGACCTGGATGTCGTTGAACTGTTGGTAGCTCTCGCGGACCGCTCTCTTGAGCTTCTGGCTACATTTCGCGCCGTCTGGGCCGTTGATGTAACGCTCGCCCTCGATCACGTCCCAGTGGCTGGCGTATTGCCAGGACTTGATGTTGATGATCGGCCGCCCGAACCATGCGGCGCAATCCGCTGCGAAGCGCTCGTTGTCCTCATGCTCGCCTTCGAGGATGATCCGAACCACTTCAACGCGGTCACCCCATCGGGCAATCGCCAGCTTCGTCGCCACGGCCGAAGTAACGCCGCACGAGAACCACGAAACGACCCGCTGGCCGTGGTCGTTCAGTTCGCGCGGCTTGGGCGTCATATCGAAAAGGGCCGGTTGTTCTGAGCGCTTGGCCATCTACGCGGCCTCCTTGTCGAATTTCGTGGACTGGTTGCCCCACGTGACCCAACCGGCGCGGCTCTCGCGGGCGAAGAGCTCCAGGCGCGGGCCGGCACAGTAGGCTTCGATGCGGACGTGGGTTTCGTCGGGCTTGCGGCTGTGTTCGCGGCGCGCGGCGATCATCAGCTCGCGCACGGACTTGCTGAGGCGCTTCGGGTTGCCCCGGCGGCCGAGTAGGAGGATCTCGGTGTTCTTCCGGCTCGTGTAGCCCATGCCGACATGGAAGTCGGAGGCGTCAAACCAGATTACGTCGCCCTTGGTCGGGTTCAGCTTCACCCACGTCAGGAAGGCCGACGAGTACTTGAAGCCCCAGGCGGACATGACCTGCAGCGCCTGGGGAAGATGCGGCCAGGTCGCCCACAGGAAGAGGTGGCAGTCCTTCGCTGCGGTCGCCTTGACCGGCATGGCGCAGATGTCGGCGAGCGACATGGTGGGGTAGTGGTGCGAAGGCGAGCGCGCGGTCTGTCCCTTCGGCGACCGGCTGGCATGGTGCCAGGGCGGGTCGGCCAGGATGCACGCGAACGGGCCTGGCGGCAGGTCCTTGGGGATGCGGTCGAAGTTGGAGCGGCGTCCCATTAGGCGGCCACTCCGAGGCGCGCGGCCATGATCTTCGCGCAGGTCTCCGACACGCGGGTCAGCTCAGCGTTGGACCATTTCGCAATCTGGCGCTCAGTCGGGCCTTCGCGGACGAGCCGGATTGTCCTGTGGCGACCGTCCTCCCAATGGACAATGCCCTCGTCGCGCAAATCGTCGAGAGCGCGGTGGACGTTTGCAATACCCTTACAGCCAATCCGCTCGCCGATCTCACGGACCGATGGCGGGAAGCCGAGTTCGTTGGTCAGGTCACGTATGGCGTCGATAGCGGCGAGGCGGGTGACGCGATGGATATGGCTCATGCGATGAACCCGTCTTTGGCGAGGCGATCGCGGAACTTCTCTCCGGCGGCCTGGCGCTCGTGGTTGAGGATGGCGTCTAGGGCGGCAAGGCCGGCTAGGCGGATGATGGTTTCGATGTCGCCGCGCAGGCGTGCTTGGGCGATGTTCAGCTCGATCGAGATCTGCTTCGCCCGGGCCACGCGCGCTTCGACATCGGGGGTCACCGGCGGTTCCTCCCGCCATGGGTGCCAAGCGCGTTGGCCTTGGCGGCGTACTCTCGGGCTAGCGGCGCCAGGAAGCGCGCGACCGGATCGAACCCGATGGACTCGGCAAGCATCCGAGCGGCGGCTCGAATGGTCGCCATTAGGAACGGGGCCTTAGCCCGCGCTGACCCGGCGTCCGCCGCGCCGCGCTCGACCATGTTGTCGGCCATGTCCTGCAGGACGGTGCTCATGCGAATCTCTTCGACGCGCCGAAGCCGAAGAAGCTATTCGACCGTCCGGCGGCCTGGGCCAGGGCGCGGTTACGCTGGAGCTCTTCCTGGGCGGCGCGCTTCTGCTCCGGGCTCTGGGTCTTCTGGAAAGCCCGCTTGGCGTGGCCTTCGCAGTACGGGCGCCCTGCGGCCTTCTCGTTGGCGCAGAAGAGGGTGTCGCCGATCGGCGTGGTGCGCTCCAGGGGCCAGAGGCAGGACGAGAAGGTCAGGGCCTCGAGGCAGCACGGCGCGACCGCGATCTCGTCGGGATGCTGGCGCTTGGGCGGTAGTTGGACGACCTCGGCTGTCTTGTTGGCCTTGGCGACCCTGATCAGGTCAGCCGCGCGGCGCTCGCGGATCGCGTCGGCGTCGACACGCTCCTTGTGCGTCTTCGGCGGCTTGGCGGCGCGGCGAGCATGGTTGGCCTTGATCGTCGTGCTTACAGACTCGGACGACATCACGATGCCAATCCGCGCGCACTTACCGATAACGGCGTTGCGGCTGATCGAGGATCGATATTCAGTCGAGAGCCGGTAGGCGATCTGGCTGCTACTCAGGCCCTCGGCCTTGTACTTGCGCAGATCGGCGACGGCCGCTTCGGGCCAGGAGAAGGGGACGTTCATGAGAACACCAGGGGCTGGATGGTGACCATGACGCCCGGAACTTCCGCGTAGCGCTTGACCACGGTCAGGCTCACGATCTGGGCGTCGTCGGTGAATGCGACGCCATTCAGGGCGTCTAGGTTCTTGGCGATGTTGTCGGCGTCGGGGGTGCAGATCGGCCGGACCTTGCCGGCCAGCATCGCCACGCGATTGGCCTTGCTGGTCCGCGCCGGGATGGCGAAGTTCGCGATGACAGAAGCCGCGACGGGTCCGCCGACAGGTACGGCCGATCCCATCGCCTCGCGACAGGCCCAAGCCCAGGCGGCTTGGTTCGCCTTGGTCTTGGCGTCCTTGAAATGGACCTTCCCCGCCTTGCGCGCGCGGCGCCAGGGCTGAGGCTTTCCGGGGACGGTGAAGCTGATCATTGCGCCAGCACCTTGGGAAGCTCGCGCCCCAGCGCAGCGGCCAGGCCCCGGTTCGTGGCGGTCCTCAGACGCTTGCGAGCGGCGACGCAGCCCTTGGCGCCAGAGGCGGCGAAGGACTTGAGGGCCTCGAAGGGCTCGGACTGGGCGATCGGCGGGGCGGACGGCCCATCGGTGCAGCGCTCGAACCAGGGCCAGCGGCAGGCGTTGGCGAAGGCTCGACGCCAGGAGCGGAAGTTGGCGCCGTCCATGCCAACGGCGGCGCGAGGGTGTTGGACGGCGCGCATGGTCAGCGAGCCTCGGCGCGCGAGACGGGGCGATGGCCAGCTTCGGTGATCGGAAGCCCCGCCTCAGTCGGGACGTAGACCGTCGTCTGACCCTTGCCTGCGGTCTCCTGGAGCATCTCGATGTACTTCCAGCGGAGGTAGCCCTCGGGACCGCCCAGGCTGTCAGCCATGATCTTGTTGGCCTTGGCGACGCCCTCGGCTTTGCGGATTTCCGCCTTCGCCAGGTAGTCGGCGGACTCGTAGGCCGCTTTGGCTTCTTGGACACGGATTTGCCGGTTGCCATCGGCTTGGGCCAGTTCGGCCTCGCCGGTCTTGCGGGCGTTGTAGACGCGATACGACGGGATCATGTCGCAAGCCGAGATCGCCAACATGGAGCCGGTGATCACGATGGCGCTCAGACCGCGCCGAAGGTTGCTCTTCATGGGCTGTTGCCCCTCATGACGCCGGACGTGGCCCCGGCGCTTGGCCGGGCCATCAGCTGCAGGAGCGGAGGGCCAAACAGATGATCGCGGTCCAGGCGCCGACATCGGCGATAGCGATCGCGGT
>JAYRLX010000408.1:0-3510 GCA_041905125.1 Caulobacter sp.
CGAACGCCAGGCCGCCACGCGCGCCCAGCTCGAACACGAGGAGGAGGCGCGCCTCCAGAGCGCCGAGGCCGCTCGCGCCGAAGAGCGCGCCCTACGCCAGCGCGTCGCCGACAGCCTGGGCGACGGCCTGCGCCGCCTGGCCGCCGGCGACCTCTCGGCCCGCCTGACCAGCCCGTTCCCGGAAGATTTCGAGGGCCTGCGTCGCGACTTCAACAGCTCGATGGAGACGCTGGAGCACGCGATCCGCCAGGTGCTGATCACCACTGGCGCGGTTGACAGCGGCTCGCGGGAGATCTCGACGGCCTCCGACGATCTGGCCCACCGCACCGAGCAGCAGGCCGCCAGCCTGGAAGAGACCGCCGCGGCCCTCGATCAGGTCACCGCCACCATCCGCAAGACCGCCGAGAACGCCGCCCAGGCCCAGGAGGCCGCCTCGGTCAGCCGCAAGCTGGTCGGCCAGTCCAGCGCCGTGGCCACCGAGGCGATGACGGCCATGGAGCGCATCGACGTCTCGTCCCAGAAGATCGGCCAGATCATCACCGTGATCGACGAGATCGCCTTCCAGACCAACCTGCTGGCCCTAAACGCCGGCGTCGAGGCCGCGCGCGCGGGCGAGGCCGGCCGCGGCTTCGCCGTGGTCGCCCAGGAAGTGCGGGCCCTGGCCCAGCGCTCGGCCGACGCGGCCAAGGAGATCAAGACCCTGGTCACCGACGCGTCGGACAGCGTGCAGAGCGGCGTCGGCCTGGTCGTCCGCGTCGGCGAGGAGCTCGGCAACGTCGTCGACCACTTCGGCCGCATCGAGGATTTGATCAATGACATCGCTTCGGCCGCCCGCCAGCAGGCGACCGGTCTGGCCGAGGTCAACACCGCCGTCAGCCAGATGGATCACGTCACCCAGCAGAACGCGGCCATGGTCGAGGAGACTACCGCCGCCAGCCACACCCTGACCCGCGAGGCCGGAGCGCTGGGCGCCCTGCTCAAGCGCTTCCAGGTCGGTGAGGAGGCTGGCGCGGCGCTCGCGAAGACGCCGCAGCGCAGCCGCCCGAGCCAGGAAACCCAGGCGGCCTAAAGTTACATCCGCTCCGGCGCCTCGATGCCCAGCAGGTCCAGGGCCAGTTCCAGCTGGCGCAGCGTCGTCTCGGCCAGGGCGAGACGCGAAGCGCGCAGGGCGTCGCTGTCGGCGCTCATGATCGGGCAGGCGGCGTAGAACTTCGAGAACGACTGGGCCAGCTTGTAGGCGTGCTCGGCGATGAAGTTCGGGGCCTTCTTGTCATAGGCCTCCTGCAGGGCGCCCTCGAAGGCGTCCAGCAACATCGCCAGGTCCCGCTCGGCCTGTTCGCCGATGATGATCTCGCCCGCCGTGGCGCCCGCCTCGGCGGCCTTGCGCAGCACGCTTTTGATCCGCACCGACTGATACAGCAGGTATGGCCCGGTCTTGCCCTCGAAGCTGGTGAAGCGGTCGAGGTCGAAGACGTACGAGGTGCCGCGGAAGTTCTGCAGGTCGGCGAACTTCAGGGCCGCGACGCCGACCTTGTGGGCCGTGTCCTCGAACTGCTCTTCGGTGAGCTCGGCGCCGAGACCGGCCTCCCGCAGGCGCTCACGGGCCTTTTCGCGGGCCATCTCGATCAGGTCGTGCAGCTTCAGGACGCCGCCGGCGCGGGTCTTGAACGGCTTGCCGTCCGTCCCGTTCATCGTGCCGAAGCCGATGTGCTCCAGAGAGCCCTCTTGGGCGTAACCAGCCAGATAGGCGGCGCGGAACACCGTCTCGAAGTGCAGGGCCTGGCGCTGGTCCACGCAGTAGAGGATCAGGTGCGGGTCGAACGACTGGCGGCGGTCCAGGATCGTGGCGAGGTCCGTCGTGCCGTACATGGCCGAGCCTTCCGACGAGACCACCAGCAGCGGCGGCACGTCCTGCTTGTCGTCCTCCCGGGCGACGCGGACAATCCGGGCGCCCTGGTCCTCGACCAGCAGGCCCTTGGCCTCCAGCTGGCCGACCATCGGCTCGATCAGGTCGTTGACGTCGCTCTCGCCCTTCCACAGGTCGAAGTCGACGCCCAGGGCGTGGAACTCGCGCTCGAGCGCGACACGGCTAACCTTGACGAAGTGGCTCCACAGCACGCGGTAGCCATAGCGACCGTTCTGCAGTTCCGCGGTCGCCTTGCGGGCGCGCTCCTTGAAGGCCGCGTCTTCCTTTTGCCGCAGCGAGGCGGCGGGATAGATGCGGTCGAGGTCGGCCAGCCCGATGCGGGCGTCGAGCTCGGCGTTCAGCGCGGCTGCGTCGGCGGGATCAGCGTCGGCGGCCGCTTCGGGAAGCTTGCCGACAAGGGCGGCGATCTCCGCGTCCTCGTCGAGGATCGCGCTGATCAAGAGGCCCATCTGGAAGCCCCAGTCGCCGAAGTGGGCGTCGCCCAGCACCTCGTCGCCGCGGAAGCGGTACAGGCGCTTGATCGACTCGCCGATGATCGAGGCGCGCAGGTGGCCCACGTGCATCGGCTTGGCGACGTTGGGACCCGCATAGTCGATCAGCACCCGGCGCGGCGCGTCCAGCAGCTGGGCGCCCGTGCGGGCGTCGGCGGCGATCTCGCGGGCGCGGACCGACAGGGCCTCGTCGCTGACGCGCAGATTGATGAAGCCGGCGCCGGCGATCTCGACCGAGCTCAGGCGCGGATCAGCCTTGAGGATCTCGACCACTTGCGTGGCGATCTCGCGCGGATTGCGCTTGGCGCTCTTGGCCGCCGCGAGGGCGCCGTTGCACTGGAAATCAGCCAGGTCGGGACGGTCGGAGGCGGTGACGCGTCCGAACTCGGGAGGAAGTCCGGCGGCCTGGAACGCGGCCGAAGCCGCCTCGCTCAAGGACCGCTTCAAATCGTTCATTGCTTGGTGGAAGTCCCTGGTTGAACCTGACCGGCCTGGACGCGGAAGCGCTTGCCGTCACGGTTGAAGGCCGCCATTTCCGGCGTCACGTCGAAGCCGATCAGCACCTCGAAATTGCCGCCGCTGACCTTGGCGTCGGCGCGCGGGATGGTGATCTGCTCGATGGTCTCGGTCGTGTAGACGCGATCCTGGCCGGCCGGGAAGGTCACGGGCAGGTCGAAATATTCCTTGGCGATCACGGCCTGGTTCCGCTCGGTCACCGCCACCCAGTAACGGTAGACGTGCTTGTCGCCTTGCGCTTGCGGCCCCTTGCCCAGCTGGAACAGGGCCTCGACGCGGATCCTGATCGGCTCGTCGCTCTTATAGGCGCAGCCCGAGGTAAGGCTCTGAATCTCGCCGGTGAAGCCGGCCTGGGCCGCCGATTCCTTGCCGTCCTTGAACTCGACGTAGCGGCTGGCGTCGTACAGCACCTTCACGAACGGACACGGACCCGCGTTGCGCAGCTGTTGCAGCGGCGCCTTGGGCTGGTTCCACTCCTCGTCGCGCTTCTTCTTCTTGGCGGCCTGATCGTCGTCGCCGCCCTGGTCGCCGCCGGGACCGCGCTGGGCGTAAGCGGCCGTCGCCGTGGTCGCGGCG
>JAYRLX010000409.1:0-3435 GCA_041905125.1 Caulobacter sp.
TGGCCGCCCCAGCCCGTCCAGGCGGCTAGGGTCAGCAGCAGAGCCGCGACAATCGAGGCGATGCTGGCCTTGCGCAGCACCTGGTCGGGCGTCGAACGCCGCAGCAGCCAGCGATTGACCTGGCTGGCCCCGATAATGCCGACGGCGTTCAGCGCGAAGATCAGGTTGAAGGTCATCGGCGTATGGCCGTAGGTCCCCATCACCAGATCCGGCGCGGTCGAGATGTAGGTGAACAGCACCGCCCCGTTCAGGGCCCCGGCCAGGGCGTAGCCCACCAGGCGCTTCATGCCGAGCAGCGCGACATAGGCGCGGAGCGGGTGCTCGGCGCGGGCGTGGGCCGCGGTTTCGGCCGAGCGCGATTCCGGCAGGCCAAGCAGCACCCAGCCGCCGATGATCACCGCGAAGCCGACCAGGGTCCAGAAGACGCCGCGCCAGCCGGCGACCAGCTGGACCACGCCTCCCAGCTGCGGCGCCAGCACCGGCGCCAGGCCCATGATCAGCATCATCAGCGACAGGACCCGTGCGGTGTCGGTCTGGCTGAAGCGGTCGCGGACCACCGCCCGGGCGACCACCGCCCCGGCGCAACCGCCCAGGGCCTGGACGAAGCGCGCCGCGATCAGCGTCTCGATGTTGGGCGCAAGCGCGCAGGCCATCGAGGCCGCGAAGAAGACCGCGATCCCGATCAGCAACGGCGGCCGGCGACCCAGGCGGTCGGAGGCGGGTCCGTAGATGAACTGGCCGATCGCCATGCCGGCGAAGAAGGCGGCGAGCGTCGCCTGGGTTTGTTCGGGACCGGCGTGCAGCGAACGCCCGATCGCCGGCAGGCTGGAGAGATACATGTCGATCGACATCGGCGCGAAGGCCGTCAGCGCGCCCAGCAGCAGGACAAGTCGCCAAGGAACGGCGGCGGGCGGCGGAGGCGTATCAGTCATCGACGCTTTTTACGCGTGTTCGCGAGCGATGAAATACTCAATGGCGAATTCCCCCTCACGGCTTGCGCGCCTCTGGCGGGCGCTTCAAGGTGAACACCAATCATATAAGAACGCCAAGGGAGACGCTGCTCATGACACCCCTGCCCGCGCCCCAATTCGCCGACATCAACGGCGTCCGCCTGGCCTATTACGAGGCGGGACCGCGCGGCGGCGTTCCGATCGTCTTCTGCCACGGCTTTCCGGAGCTGGCCTTCTCCTGGCGCCACCAGATCGCGGCCTTGGCCGCGGCGGGCCGCTGGGTGATCGCGCCCGACCAGCGCGGCTATGGCCTGACGAAAGGTCCCGAGGCGGTCGAGGCCTATGACATGGAGCACCTGACGGGCGATCTGATCGGCCTGCTGGACCATCTGGGCGCGGAGAAGGCGATCTTCGTCGGGCACGACTGGGGCGGCATCGTCGTCTGGGCCATGCCGCTGCTGCATCCCAGCCGCGTCGCCGGCGTCGTGGGCCTGAACACGCCCTTCATCCCGCGCCTGCCGTTCGACCCGATCGAGATGTTCCGCAACGCCTATGGCGACGACATGTACATCGTCCACTTCCAGAAGCCCGGCGTGGCCGACGCGCAGCTGGGGGCGGACGCCGAGAAGACCCTGCGCTTCTTCATGCGCCTGCCCAAGGGCACGCAGGAGGACTTCGCTTCACGCCCGGCCGAGCAGCGCAGCCTGGCCCTGCAGGACGCCCTGGCCCATTACGACCCGGCGACCGACGACAGCCAGTTCCTGTCGCCCGAGGAGCTTGGCGTCTTCGTGGAGGCCTTCAAGCGCACCGGCTTCACCGGCGGCATCAACTGGTATCGCAACTTCAGCCGCAACTGGCGCATGGCCGAGGGACTGCCGAACCGGATCGACGGCATCCCCTGCCTGATGCTGATGGCCGAGCACGACGTGGTGCTGCCGCCCGCCATGGCCGACCGAATGGGCGATCAGATCGGCGATCTCGAGAAGGTGCTGATCGAGGGCAGCGGGCACTGGACGCAGCAGGAGAAGCCCGCCGAGGTCAACGCCGCCCTTCTGGGCTGGCTGGACCGGAAGTTCCCGCTGAAGGCCTAGCTGGCGCTCAGCAGCAGCTCGGCCCGGCGACGCATGGCGGCGGCCAGCTGCAGCATGGCCAGGGCGGTGACCTCGTCGCGCTCGGCCGCGCGGATCGAATAGACATTGGCCATGGCGAACAAGGCTTCGACCCGATCGACGCCCTCGGCGCCGAACATCTCACCGATCTGGCGGTCAAGCTGCGCCAGCTGCCGAGGGTTAAGCATCTCGAGCAGTTCTTCGTCGGTGTAGTCTTCAGGCGCCGGCTGAATCATGGCCCCAGAATACAGCAGCTGTGGAAAGGCGCGAGCCCGCACGATCCTCCGTTCACAGGCGAACGGAAACCACGTTAGGGTTAGCGCATGGATCGTCATGCTTCCGCCGCCGCCATGAGCTCTGTGGGTCGTCGCGGCCTGTTCCGCGAAGTCGAGCCGTTCTCGTTTGGCTGGATGCCGACCGGCGGCCCGCACGAGATCTATTACGAGGAATGCGGCAATCCGCGCGGCAAGCCCTGCGTGATCCTGCATGGCGGCCCCGGCGGCGCGGTCAATCCGACCATGCGGCGGTTCTTCGACCCGTCCAAATGGCACATGGCGCTGTTCGACCAGCGCGGCTGCGGCCGCTCGCGGCCGAACGCCAGCCTCGACGACAACACCACCTGGAGCCTGATCGCCGACATCGAGCGGTTGCGCGAGCACCTCGGCGTCGAGAAGTGGACCGTGTTCGGCGGCTCCTGGGGCTCGACCCTGGCCCTGGCCTACGCCATCGCCCATCCGGACCGGGTCGAGGGTCTCGTCCTGCGCGGCATCTTCCTGCTGACCCAGAGGGAGCTTCACTGGTTCTACCAGGACGGCGCCTCGATGCTGTTTCCGGACGCCTGGGAGCGGTTCCTGGCTCCCATTCCGGAAGAAGAGCGCGGGGACCTGATGGCGGCCTATCATCGCCGCCTCACCTCGACCGATCGCCGCGTCCAGGCGCAGGCCGCCGCGGCCTGGAGCCAGTGGGAGGGCGATACGATCTCGCTGCGCGGCCCCGAGGCGCGCCCTCCCAAGTTCAACGAAGAAGACTTCGCGATCGCCTTCGCGCGGATCGAATGCCACTTCTTCACGAACAAGGGCTTCTTCGACGAGGACGGCTGGATCCTCAAGAACATCGACAGGATCCGCCACATCCCGGGCTGGATCGTCCAGGGCCGCTTCGACGTGGTCACGCCGCTGGAAAGCGCCTGGAAGCTGCACAAGGCCTGGCCCGAGGCCCGCTTCGACATCGTCTGGGACGCCGGCCACGCCTCGACGGAGCCCGGCGTGATCGACGGCCTGGTGCGGGCGACGGACGCGGCGCTGATCAGCTAGGGCCTAGACCAGCGAACCCTTGCCGCTAGTCACTTCGGTGTAGCGGTGCACGCGCACGGCCTG
>JAYRLX010000410.1:0-3418 GCA_041905125.1 Caulobacter sp.
TGCGGATCACGTCCGGCGGATCGATGCTTTCGCGGGTGATGACCGTGCGCCCGGTGCCGTAGTCACGGCCAAGCCGGCCGCCCCAAGTCGAGTAATAGCCGCCGCCATAGTCGTCGTTGCGGCGATAGAGACCGGTGCCGCGATAGGAGTCGCCGCCGTCCAGCATCCGGCCGATCACGAAGCCGGCGAGGAGGGGCGTGAAGAAGCTGCCGTGGCCGGCCTCGCTGCGCGGCACGCAGTTGCCGGCGCCATAGACGTCCTCGCACGAGGCGCGCGCCTCGTAACGCGGGGCGTTCTTCTGGTCGTCCTTCTGGGCGGCCGCCCAGGAGGTGTCACACTGCTGGTCCGAGACCTCGTTGGCGGCCTTGCACTCTTCGAGGGACTTGTAGCTGAAGGCCTCGACCTGCTCGCCGCGGTTGGGGTCCCAGCCGCCCTGGGCGCCAGCGCCGGGGTCATCGCAGCCCGCAAGGGTCAGGCTGGCCGCGCCGGCCAGCATGGTCGTCAGCTGCAGGGAGGCGGAGCGCTTGCGCGTGCTCATGGCGCGATCCTCACGCGGTCATGCAGGCGGCGTTCAGCACGCCGACCGCGATGGAGATCCCCGCCAGATAGACGCCGATTGAAGTCTCGCCGTTTTCGATCCGGGCCTTGACGTCGGGCAGGGCGACCAGGCGAACGCCGGTAAAGGCGGCGATCTGGATCACGCCAGCCAGAGTCGCCCAGGCCGCGAACTCGGGCAGGCTGACCGTGTGGCTCAGCGCCGAAGCCAAGGGTAGGACGTAGCCGATCAGCGCGCCCGCGAGCGCGATGGCGGCGGCCAGGTTGCCCTGCCGGATCAGCGCCTTTTCGTTGTAGGGCGTCACCCACTGGTAGATGTACTTGAAGGCGATCGTGAACAGGCCCGCGGCCACGAAGGCCACCAGGAACGCGATCGCCCCGTCCTGGAACGCCGTGAAGTCGAACATCGGCCTCTCCCTCAAGCCTTGAACTCGCCCACCGACAGCGGCAGGCCGATCATCGTCTCTTGCGTCACGTCACCGTCCTCGGGCTCGGCGGTCAGCGCCAGCAGAAGCTCCCGCCCTTCGCCGCCCGAGAGTTCGCGGTGGAACAGCATGGTCGTCTGGAACAGTCGCCGGTCGGGCGTTTCGGCCTCGCGGTCGTAGTAGACGTCTTCCCAGAGGGTGACCGGCTCCTGGCGCTCGGCGTCCTCGCCAAACCAGAAGCGGCGGTACTCGGGCAGGCCTTCGGCTTGGAAGGTCCGGGCGCGAAGCCGCGCCGCCCACAGGTCGCGATCCGCGCGATCGGCGGGATACTCGCTGGCCCACGGGACGAAGACCGTGAAGTCGTTGGCGCGCTGGCCCTCGCGGTCGTCCGAGACGACCTGGAACAGGATCTCGTCGTCCGTGTAGAAGCGGTGCACGAAAGCGCCGTCGTTCAGTTGGATGAGGCCCTGGGCGGTGATCTCCAGCGTGTCCCGATCCAGGGCGAACTTGGCCTCGCTTCCGAAGCGCCGCCAGGCCAGCGGGTCCAGCACCACCGTCCGGCCGATCGTCACGTTGCGGATGACGGGCAGGGCGGGGCGCTGGGCGTCCTTCCTGCCGAAAAGCTTTCCGAACATCGCGGTTCGCGAGCCCTCGAATCCCTGGCCGGCGCGCCTATCTGAAAAGCGACGTCAGCTCTACCGCCGGACGCGCTTGTCCCTCGGTGAAGTCGGGCGCAGGATGACGTCGAACGGCGTCTTGTCAAGCGTACATGTTATGCGTACATGTAACGCATGCCTGCCAAAACGACGAGAGGCGCCCAGGCCGCCGAAAGGACCCGCGCGTGGCGTGAAGCCCGTCGGCAAGCCGGCTTCGTGAAGATCGAGGTCTGGGCCCCGGCGGCGTGCAAGCCCGACATCCTCTCGGCTGTCCAGGCCATCGTCGTGGAGTCGGCCCGCGGGCCGAACCTGAAGACCAACCCCAACCCTCCCAAGGGCGTCAGACACATGGACTCCGTTATCGACACCGCCTGGACGATCCACAGCCTGCGTGACGGGCTGGTGGAAAGCGCGCTGGTGCGCGAAGGCGAAATGACCGTCACCGTGGTCGAGGGCGTCGAGCCCGTGCTGCTGGTCGTCATGCACGAGTTCGGCGACCTGCCGATCTATGTCAGCGGCGGCGGTTTGCAGCTGGTGGTTTCGACCCTGCTTTGGCCCTGCGACGAACAGAAGGATCGCGCGGCCTTCAACGAGTTCCTGCTCAAGGCGCAGAAGATCGTGCCGCTGTCGAATTTCGGCATCACCACCGTCGACGGCCGCGACTATTACGAGCTGATGGGCGAGATCGCGTCCAAGACCACCCTGCAGACCCTGGTGATCGAGCTGCGCACCCTGGCCGACAACGCCATCGCCGCCGCCAGCGACCTGCGCGACACCTTCGAGAAGAGCCGCGTCGCGGCCGCTTAAAAAACAGAGACCTGGAGACCTTCGAATGTCGATCTGGAGCAAGCTCTCGGCGCTCTTCCGCGGCACGGCCCACGACGGGGCGCAGACCATCGTCGACGCCAACGCCCTGCGAATCCTGGACCAGGAAATCCGCGACGCCGACAACGCCCAGGGCAAGGCCCGGGATGAGCTGGCCAAGCTGGTCGCCCGCCGCCGGTCCCTGGAGACCGAGGTCGCCGGCCTGACGGATCAGATCCGCAAGTACGAGGCCTCGGCCCGCGCGGCCATGGGCAAGGGCGACCAGGCCCTGGCGCTCGAGGTGGCCCAGCGCATCGCGGACCTCGAAAAGGACGCCACCCAGAAGTCCAGTCAGATGACCGAGCTTCGCGCCGCCGAGGAAAAGCTGCGCACGGTCATCGCCCAGACCGACACCAAGATCGAGGCGTTGCGTCGCGAGATTGAGATCGTCAAGGTCAACGAGAGCGTCCAGAAGGCCCAGGCCGCCGTCATCTCGCGCTCGGGCTCGGCCAGCGGCGTGGTCGGCTCGGCCGCCGACAGCCTCAAGCGTATCAAGGAGCGCCAGGCGGTCCGCGAGGAGCAGTTCAAGCTCCATAACGAGGCCGAGGAGCGCAAGACCGGCGCCGACCTCGACGCCAAGCTGGCCGCGGCGGGCATCCTGCCGGGCGGCGGCGGGGCCGAGGACGTGCTGGCCCGCCTGATGGCGCCGAAGGACGAGGCGCTTCCCGCGCCGTTGCTGGCCATCGAGGACAAGGTCAAGGCCGGGTCCAAGGACGCCTGATGCGCCGTCTTACCCTGACGCCTCGGCCGGACTGGAAGTCCAAGGCCGAGGCCGTCGGCTTCACCTGGCACCACGCCGACGGTCGTCGCTACTGGGACGAACGGGCCGCCTACGCCTTTACGCTGGAGGAGGTCGAAGGCCATCTGGAGCCCGCGACCGAGGCGCTTCACAAGCTGTGCCTGGAGGTCGTCCACGAT
>JAYRLX010000411.1:0-3415 GCA_041905125.1 Caulobacter sp.
ACGAGACGCCGGACGGCAGCTTCGCCCAGTTCTGCCGGGTGCAGTCGCGCCAGCTGCTGCCGCGTCCCAAGCACCTGACTTGGGAAGAGAGCGCCTGCTACACCCTGACGCTCGCCACCGCCTACCGCATGCTGTTCGGCCACAAGCCGCACGAGCTGAAGCCCGGCCAGAACGTGCTGGTCTGGGGCGCGTCCGGCGGCCTGGGCGTCTTCGCCACCCAGTTGGCCGCCGTCGCCGGCGCCAACGCCATCGGCGTGGTCTCCAGCGAGGACAAGCGCGAGTTCGTGCTGTCGATGGGCGCCAAGGCGGTGCTGAACCGCAACGACTTCAACTGCTGGGGCCAGTTGCCCAAGGTCAACGGCCCCGAGTTCAACGACTACATGAAGGAAAGCCGCAAGTTCGGTAAGGCGATCTGGCAGATCACCGGCAACCGCGATGTCGACATGATCTTCGAGCACCCCGGCGAGCAGACGTTCCCGGTCTCGGTGTTCCTGGTCAAGCGCGGCGGCATGGTCGTGATCTGCGCCGGCACCAGCGGCTTCAACCTGACCATGGACGCCCGCTTCCTGTGGATGCGCCAGAAGCGCGTCCAGGGCAGCCACTTCGCCAACCTGATGCAGGCCAGCGCCGCCAACCAGCTGGTGGTCGACCGCCGCGTCGATCCGTGCCTGTCCGAGGTCTTCCCGTGGGACCAGATCCCGGCCGCCCACGAGAAGATGCTGGCCAACAAGCACCTGCCCGGCAACATGGCCGTCCTAGTCTGCGCCCAGCGCCCCGGCCTGCGCACCGTCGAGGAAGTGCAGGAGCTGAGCGACGCGCGATGACCGTTCCCGGACCAAGGCCGTCGTGTTACGGTTCCATCCAAGGATGGGAGTGTTCGCGATGACCTTGAAGTCCCTCGCCTGCCTTGGCGTCGTCATGGCCCTGGCGTCCGCCGCGACGGCCTCGGCCTCCACCCCGCCCAGTGTCGAGGGTGAGTGGTCCCAGAAGGTCACCTGCAAGGCGCGCGGCTCGTTCTTCACCCACCTGATGCGGATCTACCGCGAGGGCGGCGACCTGAAGTTCGTGGCCCGCGCGCCCGTGCTGTTCGGGCCGTCGGACGCCGATCCGCAGTTCGCCGCCGTCTACTACGGCGAGGCGGACCTGAAGGATGACCTGCTGACCCTGAGGATCAGCCCCCGGTACAAGCGCGACTACCAGAGCGAGCGGCTTCGCCAGAGCGGCCAGTTCGTCGTTCAGGACGCCACCTTCCGGGTGACTCCGCAGGGCGAGCTGGTGGCCTTGGGCGCCAACGCCTGCGAGGCCACGCCGTTCAGGCCGGTCGGCCGCCGCGACTGAGCCGGGTTCTTTACCAAATACTCAACTCCGACTGGCATGGTCGACCCGTCCCGCCCGGAGGCTCATAGGGGGCGCATCCGGTCCGCGGGACGGGGGACTGAACCATGCCGATACCCACCAAGACCCTGGAGCTCATAATCGACGCCGGCGGCGGCTTCGAGATCGACGCGCTCGTCTACACCCCGGAGCAGCTGACCAGCTTCATTGGCCGGATGGACACCACCGCCGTGCTGCGGATCCGCAACGCGTGCGCCTGGGACCCGAGCCAACTGGAGATCGTGGCCAAGACGGCTCCGCCAGGGGTGGTCCAATACGTCTTCTAGAAATTACGCCCGCCTGGCTGGCATAGGATCACGACCGCGCGTTTTGAGCGCGATCCTATATCGGCCGGGGGGCGACAACGGATGAGCATCCCGACCGAGGCGCCGCGCCGCGGCCCGACGCCGTTCGAGAGTCGCGGAAGGCTTCTCCTCATAATCGCCCTCGCCCACCTCCCTTCAGGCGGTGGATGGCCCGCGCTGGCGGCGTCTCCCTACCGTTTTCGGCGGCCGGCAAGGGCGAAGGCATAGCCGACGAAGGCCGCGCCGCCTTTGGCGCGGGGCTCATGGCGGCGATCTTGCGGGCGTGGGCGGCGAACTCGCCACAGGCCTTGGCCCGCTCGCGGGCGCGCTTGATCAGGTCGGGATCGTCGCTGGTCGCGATCTTCTCCCAGGCGGCGTCGAGGGCGGCCATCAGCTTGGCTTGCAGGCGGTCGCACCAGGTTTGGGCTTGGACTTGGGTCATGACCCGAGTTTGGGGCCGCTTCAGACCCCCGTGCGTAAGAAACCTGCGTTTTCCGTCAAGTCTTTGAGTCCAAACGCGTTTCTCTCAAAAACTACGAGCGTTGAGGTCCCTGCGTCGCCCGCCCTGTGGATAAATTTTCGCGTTCCGCCAATTGCCAGAGGTCGCGTCCGCCCGCACAGTCGCGCGAAATCGTTGGGGGCGGCCTTCGGGGGAAGGTCGTGGGGGAGCGTAAAGATGAGCTGGGGTGGTAAGGTCGCTTTGACGGCCGTGGGCCTGGTGCTGGGGGTGGCGGCCGTGGTCGCCGTTCGCACCGCGACGTTCAAGGCGCCGGCCCAGGCCGATCCAGCCTCGGTCCACCTGGCCGCCGCGCGGCCCGTCGACGTCGCCAAGGCCGCCGATCACCTGGCCCAGGCCGTCCGCTTCCAGACCGTCAGCCACCAGGACCGCGCCGAGGACCAGCCGGCCGAGTGGGACAAGCTGCACGCCTGGCTGCAGGCGACCTATCCCGAGGCGCACAAGGTCATGACCCGCGAGGTCATCGCCGACCACACCCTGGTCTACACCTGGACCGGCTCGAACCCCGCCCTGCCGCCGATCGTGCTGATGGCCCACCAGGACGTGGTGCCGGTCACGCCGGGCAGCGAGGGCCAGTGGAAGCACGCCCCGTTCGACGGGGTGATCGCAGACGGCGCCGTCTGGGGCCGGGGCTCGATCGACGACAAGGGCTCGCTGGTCACCCTGTTCGAGGCCCTGGACGCGGTGGCGGCCAGCGGCTTCAAGCCGTTGCGCACCATCATCGTGGTCAGCGGCCATGACGAGGAGGTGCGCGGCGTCGGGGCTCGCGCCGCCGCGGCCCTGCTGAAGGCGCGCGGGGTCAAGGCCCAGTTCGTGCTGGACGAAGGCATGGCCGTCGTCGCCGACCACCCGGTCACCGGCAAGCCCGCCGCCATCATCGGCACGGCCGAGAAGGGCTATGCGACGATGAAGGTCCTGGCCCCGGCGGCCGGCGGCCACTCCTCGGCCCCGCCCAAGGACGGCGGGGGCGTCGTGACCCTGGCCCGCGCGGTCGCGGCCATCCACGACAACGGGTTCCCGATGAAGTTCCAGGGACCGGGCGCGGACATGCTGAAGGCGATCTCGCCGCACGCCTCGCCGGTGGTGAAGATCTTCGCCGCCAACACCTGGCTGTTCTCGCCGCTGCTGGTCTCGGTGACCGCCAAGAGCCCGGCGGGCGCGGCCATGCTGCACACCACGATCGCCCCGACCATGCTGAAGGGCTCGCCGAAGGAGAACG